>SKOK01000208.1 GCA_007120085.1 Bacteroidales bacterium
TATCGCCTGGCCGAACACTTTGGCATGCCTGAAGTAGCCATGGTAGTCAAGAAGCAGGAGCTGCCCGCTTACGACCCGCGCGGCATTCGTGGACAAGGGCTGCAATATGCCACATCCAACAGGGGCGGCTGCCACGTAAGAGGTTATATGATCTCGCCGGAGATCCTCGGACTCCCGCAAAAACTCGACCGCTTCGCCATCGACGGCAAGGCCGAGTGGGTGAAGATCTTCCAGGACCTTACCGCATACATTGACAGCACCGGACTATGCCTGTTCACCTCCTTCGCCATCGATGCCAAAGGCTATGCTGACCTCACCAATGCAGTGTGTGGCACCAATTTCACCGATGCCGATATCCTCGAAGCAGGCGACCGCATCTGGAACCTGGAGCGCGACTACAACCTGAAAGCCGGCATCGACCCGTCGCAGGATACCCTCCCGAAACGACTGCTCAACGACCCCATCCCGGATGGTCCATCGAAAGGCAATGTTACCCGCCTCGACGAGATGTTGCCAAAGTATTATGAGATCAGGGGCTGGACAGATAAAGGGATCCCAAAACCGGAAACCCTCGAAAAACTGGGTGTTTAAGCATATGACACCCCAGGCTGAAAACAAAGCCTGAAAGCACAATGACTGTCTCTTGACCCCCGGCGGGTAACAGGAGACAGTCTTTGTTTTCAATATCAAGCAAGCCTTAACATGCCACGAAAAGCCTGCTTTATAGTAACAGCCTGAAGTTATTTTTTGTCATTAACAACGATAAAACCATTCATATGGAAATAAAAGTAAGATTGTTTGCTACCTTGCGGGAAAACAGGGACAAAGAGCTGCAACTTTCATTATCTGAAGGCGTGACTCCAGCTGACATATTCGTCAAGCTGGAGATCGCCAAAGAGGATGTGGCCATCCTCCTCGTGAATGGCAGGGATGGCAGCCCCGGCCAGGCGCTTAAGGACGGGGATGTGGTTTCGATCTTTCCGCCTGTGGGTGGTGGGTAATGGAAGAGTTCCCCCGGAATACGGCACAACAGTGTGCAGTGCAGTGCAGTGCTGTGCTGTGCAGGGCAGGGCAGGGCATTGCGCGCCAGTCACTCTTAACAGCATCTCATTAAACTATCTCCCAAGCGCCTCTTCAATGGCACGATCCAGCTGTGGGTCAATGCCACGCTGCCGGTCGTGAAAGCTATTGTACACAGGGATGTGCGGGGCCACGCCACGCAACTCCAGGTTGTCTCCATCCAGGCTGTAACAACCCCAGGCAGGTAAGCGTGTAAACGACCCATCAACCATCATCTTGCCGGAAGTAAAGATGATCCAGCGGTAAGTCTCTGTGCCTATGATAGTTCCCAGGCCCAAGGCATCAAAGCCTTCGGCTGTCATCTCCGCATCGCTCAGGCTGCGTTCATTGATCAGCATCACAATGGGATTATCGGATGGCGCAAAGTTGGGTTGCGGCGCATCGGGTGTGCCGCGGTAACGCCAGGTCAGATAGGTGCGCTGCGACAAAAACTGCAACACATCGTCGTGGACGTTGCCACCGCGGTTAAAACGGATGTCAAAGATCAGGCCTTCCTTATCCATGGCGTGCGTCGATATGTCGATGATGAATTGGTTCAATGCCCCTTCCGACATATTCTTCATATATACATAGGCCAGCCGGCCATCGGTCTTCTCAGCAACGTAGTTGCGGTTTTCCCGGATCCATTCATCGTAATACAGATTGCTGATCTGGCCGTAAGTATGCGGCCTTGTGACCACTTCAATCTCCTCGCCATCACGCAAAAACTTCAGGACCAGCTCTTCCGGCATGTCAGGAAAGTAAAAATAGCGGTTCCTGTTTTCTGATTCAGAAACCATCCTGTTGTTTACGGCCACCAGCACATCGCCGGGTTGTACTGGCAGCTCACTAAGGTCGAGGTTGCTGCGGGCGATGATGCGCTCAACCACCAGCGGCGAATCAGCAGAAAACACCAGGCCTGTTTCAGCACTGCGGGCCGAATAAAAAGTCCTTTCCTCCTCTCCGAAGCTGGCAAAGCCGGTGTGTGAGGCATTCAGTTCGCCCAGCATGTCGTTGATGAGCCGGCGCAGGTCATCACGCGTGCTCACAAAGGGCAAATGTGCAGCATAGCGGTCGCGCATCGCGGGCCAGTCAATGCCGTGAAAATCATCTGCATAGAAGTTTTCATCAAGAGCTGCCCAGGTTTCATAAAAGATTTGAGAAAACTCATTGGCCAGGTTTCTTGAAAAAGTGTGGTTTATGGATACCGCTTCCATCTTACCGGAGCCCTTGCCCAGCTTTTGGATGTTGCCGCCGGCGAGCAGGTAGAGATCACTGCCGGCTTCCACCATGCGCAGGCTGCCTCCGGGCGAGGCTCCGTCGATGCGCTCGGGCCGGCTATCTTCAAAGTCTTTAACCTCCAGCTTCCACAATGCCCATTGTCCTTTGTCGTGGTTGGAGACGAAATACACCAGCTGTCCGTCGCCGTGACTGAAAGCATTTGGCATGGTGTGCCGCCCGATCCCCGCCACGCGTATGGGCTCCCAGCGATCTGCCAGGTCTTCAGGGTCAAAAACGATATGAAGGTCTGAATCACCAGTTTCGTTTTCATCATCATTATCTTCTTCTTCATCATCCTTAAAAAGCGCATCAAAGGCAGCGGTTTTGCTTGGCGGGGCAAAGCGGCTCAGCGGGATGCGGTAGAGGCGGTCTTCGGTATTGCCACGCGGATAGTTTGGCTGCAGGCGGTCGGATGCAAAGTACACATATTGCCCGCAGGGCGACCAGTAAGGGTGGCGCTCCGACATGCCGGTCTGCGTGAGCCACATGGTGCTATCTGCTTCCAGGTCGTGGACCAGGATATTCTGTTCAAAGTTCCTGTAGGCGGTAAACAGCAGGTAGCGGCCATCAGGCGAGAACCGCGGGATGGAGTTCTGGATGCCCCACAGCTGTTCGGTCACGACGATGTTGTTGTCGCCGGACTCCATATCCAGCAGCATCACATGTTCTCGTCCGCTGAGATAAACGGCTTTGGTGCGGTCGTGGTTAGGCACCAGCAAGCGACTGGTAGCCTGCCGTTCTTCGAGCATCTGCTCAAGGCCGCGCCCATCAGCAGCAATGCTGTAAAGGTTCGCCCAACCGTCATTCGTGCGGAAATAATACAGCGTTTTGTTATCAGCTGCCCATACAACCTCCGTGACGCGTTCCCGGGGATTGGTAACAATGTGTCTTACAAAGTTTCCGTCGATATCAGAGACAAACAGCTCGCCGCGCGACACGAAAGCCAGCTTTTTATTATCGGGCGACACGTCGAACCAGCTTATGTTATCTCTCACCTGGAAGCCCTTCTCAAGCGGAAGGGTGTTTTTGTGAAACAGACGGATGCCGGGCGTATCCACTTCGCCGCTAGCCACATCATATACGTGCAGCCGGTAGTTCTTTTCAAAGACGATCTTTTCTCCATTGGCACTTACCCTGGGCCTGCCAATGGAGGTGTCAAAATTCGTGAGCGGCAGTTTTTCTTCATCCTGAAGGACGTACAGGTTGTATTCCTGGTTGAGCTCATCGGAAGCGAAATAGATGTTCCCCTCGCGATCGATGGTAGGCCAGAGGTCTTTCCCTTCAAAGTCAGTTAGTTGTTCAAAAACATCCTCTTCAAAATGGTACGAAAGAAGATCGGGGCGGTGTGCACCGCGGTAGCGTTTGCGCTGCACCTGGTTCAGGCTCTCCCACGATTCAGTAAAGATGAGGGCACCCGTATGCGGGTGTTCCACAGCATGGTGCGGGATATTAAAATAGTGCTTCGACAGGCGCTCAGGAGTGCCTCCCTTTGGCGAAATACGGTAAATGGCGCTCATGTTTTCCCTTGAAGAGTGGAAATAGATGTATTGCATATCCCACGACCAGCTGTCAATCCTGTCGGCAGCCTCGTGGAAGGTAAGCTGGGTGATCTCACCGCCATCGGCAGGCATCACAAAGACGTTGGTGTTGCCATCGGGACTGGCAGAAAAGGCAATATGACGGCCGTCAGGTGAAAACACAGGCAGTGACGCGCGGCCATCCAGGGCCGTAAGCCGGTAGGCTGTGCCCCCGTCAATCCCGACCTTCCAAAGGTCTTTGTCATAGGTAAAAACTACTGTTTGTCCGTCGGGCGACACACAAGGGTATGAGATAAAGCTGACAACATCGTCGGCAGCAAAAAGAGGTAAGAAAACAAGATTACAAAAGATAAAACAAGTCAGAAGGAGTTTTTTCATGGGTCTGTATTTTCGCTAGGATTTATTAGGATAGGCTTTTAGATAATTGATGTTGGCAATCAGAAACCAGAAATTAGAAATTAGAAATTAGATGTTGGATGAAAACATTGATATATTTAGGGGCAAATTTAAACGATAATTTCTAATTCACATAAAGACGTTACAAGTTGTAACGCGGAATGCAGCACTTTCATAAACCGATGACAGCAACATGAGTTAAATAATGCCAAAAGCCATTGTGAGCCTTCAATTTATGCTTGCTGAAACATGAACATTTTATCAGGTATACAAAATAATAAACATCTTATCAATAAATATAATTATTTTATAGGTAATATGATATTTTCCGGGCAGGGTTTAAATAATTGTTTAAACCCCTTGGATATTCACTACCTTTGTTAACAAGTTGGTATGTTTTTAATGTGGCATGTTATCACAAGAAAAACCCATGTTAAAATTCCCGGTCATACGGGATCTCAGAAAACAACACAAACCACAGACAATCAAACATATAAGCAGATATAATCAAATCTAATGAATCCATTTAACATAGGCAATTATCTTGTTCCTGTCCCTGTTGTCCAGGGGGGAATGGGAGTAGGAATTTCTCTTTCAGGGATGGCTGCTGCAGTGGCGAATGAAGGGGGCATAGGCGTGATCTCCAGTGCCGGGCTGGGATTATTGTATCGCAAGTCCGGTTTTGACTTTGTTGAAGCCAGCATCCAGGGATTGAAGGAGGAGATCCAGAAAGCAAGGGAAAAGACGCTTGGCGTTATTGGGGTCAATGTGATGGTGGCCATGTCGAATTTTGCCGATATGGTCAAAACATCGATTGCTGAAAAAGCGGATATTATCTTTAGTGGCGCGGGTTTGCCGCTCGATCTGCCGTCATACCTGGGCAAAGACAGTACAACCAGGCTGGTGCCCATTGTTTCATCTGCCCGTGCTGCAAAAATCATCTGTGAAAAGTGGAAGAGCGGGTATGACTACCTGCCCGACGCAATCGTGGTAGAAGGCCCAAAAGCCGGTGGGCATTTGGGTTTCAAATCCAACCAGATCGATGATGAGAATTATTCGCTCGAGCATCTGATTCCTGAAGTGGTTTCTACGGTGAAGGTCTTTGAAGATCTTTACGGGGTAAAAATCCCCGTCATTGCTGCCGGCGGCATTTATACCGGCAGCGATATACGCGCCATCATCAGTCTGGGTGCTTCAGCGGTACAAATGGGTACTCGCTTTGTAACCACCACAGAGTGCGATGCTTCTGATGCTTTCAAACAAGCATTCATAAATGCAAAGGCCGAAGACGTGGAGATCATTAAAAGTCCGGTAGGCATGCCCGGCAGAGCCATCCATAACAGTTTCCTGGAAAAGGTGAAGCTTGGTTACAAGCAACCCATACGCTGCCCGTTTAAATGCATCAGGACCTGCGATGTAACTTCAAGTCCGTACTGCATTGTAAGCGCGCTGATCAGTGCCTTAAAAGGCAATTTTGCGAATGGCTTTGCCTTTGCCGGCACCAATGCCTATCTAACGAAAAAGATCATTTCCGTAAAAGAAACCTTTGCAGATATCTTAAGAGAGTACCAGGAAGAAGAGGCAAAATAGTCTTAGCCATTCTGCCTTGAAAACTCACGGCGAGGCCTTCGTCCTTTACTTTTCAGGTCGTTGGCGTTGCCCCAGCTTGCCTTCTTGTTGCCATTGCGTTTTTGGCGGCCATTTTCAACCGGTTGTGCAATTGCGCTTTCAGCAAAAGATGAGCTGTAAGGATGTTCAGCCACTGGAATATTTTTTCCTGTGAAGCGCTGGATATCTTTCAGATATGATTTCTCATCCGGGCTGCAAAAAGAATAAGCGATGCCATCAAGGCCTGCGCGGCCTGTGCGGCCAATGCGATGTGTATAGGTTTCCGTTTGTTCGGGGATGTCGAAATTGATCACATGCGAAAGGTCGTTGATGTCAATGCCCCGGCTTGCCACATCGGTAGCGATAAGCATACTGAGCTTACGGCTTTTGAACTGGTTTAGTGCACGTTGCCGCTGTGCCTGTGACTTATCTCCATGGATGGCCTGGGCCATAATGCCAATGCGCGCCAATGCCTTGACAAGCTTATCGGCACCACGCCTTGTGCGTGTAAACACCAGGGAGCGGTCAATGCGCTCCTCTGTGACCAGATGCTGCAGCAAGGATGCCTTAGAGGCTTTGTCAATAAGAAAAACCTGCTCTTTGGTGAAAGTGTCTATTGTCTTATCAGGTTCAATGTCAATATTTACCGGTTCTGTGAGTATGTTTGCAGCAAGCTTCTTGATTTCTTTTGAAAGAGTGGCAGAAAACAACATGCTCTGCCTTTGAACGGGCACCTCAGCACAAATGCGGTTGATGTCGTTGATGAAGCCCATGTCGAGCATCCTGTCGCCTTCATCAAGTACAAGATATTCTATCGCATGGAGACTCAGGTGTTTTTGTTGCATCAGGTCCAGCAGTCGGCCGGGTGTGGCGATGATGATATCAACGCCCCTGCGCAGTGAGTCCACCTGGTTTTTCTGTGACACACCACCGTAAATCACGGTATGTTTCAGGCGGGTATTTTTGCCGTAGTCACTGAAGCTGTCGCTGATCTGTTGTGCGAGTTCACGTGTGGGGGCAAGAATTAATGCCCGGGCATGGCGTGATGTTTTCTGTTTGTTGCTCAGCATATGCAAAATGGGCAGGGCGAATGCCGCAGTTTTTCCGGTGCCCGTGCGGGCACTGCCAAATATATCCTTGCCTTCAAGTACAAATGGGATTGCTTTTTCCTGTATGGGTGAGGGTACTGTGTAACCTTTGCTTTTTAGCGCCTGCAAAAGAGGCGTGCTCAAATTAAGACTTTGAAAAGTCATCATAGTAGTAGTATATTAAATATGTATTGCCCATCTGTCGTCAGCGGGCAGTTAAAAAATGATTAAGATAAAATGAGGTGGAGAGATTTGTGTGCGGAACGCTGCAAGCGTTTATCGTATAACGGGCATAGAAAAAACCCAACTCAATATTAACGGCGCAAAAGTAAACATAATAATCATAGGTTTTACAAAAGTGTGAAAATATTATTTTAGAGATAGCCTGAATGTCTCCTTCACCTCGTAAAATGATGATGCCGCAAATTGCATTAATATTTCAGATTTTTTCAGTATTTAATCGCCACGAAGGAGCTAAGTGAACCGCCGTTTCACTTCTTTTCTGTATCCTGCCCAGCTGCAGAGCCAATCCGGCACACAGCACCAGGCAAGCACCGGCAATATAGAATGAAAGGCGGTGGTTGCCGCTGGCAGCAAACAGGGTTTGTGACAAGCGGCTGAACACAAAGCCACCCAATCCCCAGGCTGTTAGTACGAGGCCATAATTGACACCAAAGTTTTTCATGCCCCACAAGACCTTGGTAAAGGTTGGAAACAACGAGAGGTTGGTGCCAAAGTTAAACCCAATGAAGGTGGCAAACAGCACAATGACCAATGCAGAGGTATTATCACCAATGAGGGTGGCAGCCATAAACATCAGGGTTGCCTGAAAAACAAGCAGGATAAACAAGGTCAACACCCTTCCGATCTTGTCAGAAACCAGGCCGGCAACTATCCTTCCCAAAGCGTTCCCAATAGCGATAACGGCTACAGCCAGGAAGGCCTGTTCACCCAGGCTGGCCCTGGCCATCCCGGAGATGCTGCCAATAACCATCAATCCGGCACCTGATCCGATAAAGAGAATAAACCATATCAGGTAGAATGAAGGCAGCCTGAGCAGCTCACCTGCCTCAACATCAAGGCCTGAACCGTTGGCAGCCTTTTGTTTGGCAGTGGGTTTTTGGGTTTCAGGGGGCACATATCCTGCCGGGGGGTTCTGCAGCAGCATGGCACACACCGACAGAATCACCAAAAAGGCCAATCCAAAGATCAACATGGTGTTATGCAATCCGTAGTTGTTTACCAGGTATGTGGCCAGGGGAGCAATATAAACAGGGGCAATGCCAAAACCCGACACCACAATGCCGGCAATGAGCCCGCTTTTTGAGGCCGGAAACCATTTGAAGGCCGGTGGTGTGGCTGACGCATAGCCGAAGCCGATGCCAATACCTGCCAATACACCAAAGCCCAGCACCCACAAGGTGTAACTGGTAGTAAAATATAGCAGGGAAAAACCAATGCTCACCAGGATTCCACCAATAAAGGCTGTGATCTTCGGCCCTTTACGATCCTGTATCCTCCCGGCCAATATCATGGTAAAGGCAAAGACAAGGATACAAACAGCATAAGGATCATTGAGTGCCGACTCCTTCCACGTGAAGGCACCCTCTCCACCTTTGTTGATGGAGTCTTCGATGGCATCCTTAAAAATGCTCCATGAATAAAGAATACCCAGGGCAAGATTGATAAAAAGGCCGGCAAAGACAACGATCCAGCCCTTGTTTCTGGTAGTAACTGAAGTCATAGGAAAACGGTAACGGATAGTTATGAGTTAAAAAATCGGGGGCAAAGATATAAGAAAAAATTTGGTTTCCTATTCAACGGATTCAAAATACAGGGAAAAGCTTTTTGCCATTCTCACCAACCTGGTTAAGAATGCCATCAAATATTCAAATGAAGGACTCATAGAATTTGGGTGCAAAATTGCTGATTCACACGGCCGTTCGTTTCTGCAGTTTTTTGTGAAAGATACAGGCATAGGCATTCCAAAAGACAGGCAGCATGCTGTCTTTTGCCGTTTTGTCCAGGCTGATATTGAAGACTGGGAGGCCAGGCAAGGGGCTGGCCTCGGATTGGCAATTCGCTACTGCGCAGCCAGGCTGATAAGGCAAAGGGTTCTTTGGTATGGGCCAGCGAAAGGCAACTTTTAATGACTGATTGAAGTAATAGTTTTTCCTGGCAGTAGGTGAAGAAAAACGAAAAATGCACCATAATCTGCAGTTAAACCAATACCGAAAACTGTCGTACGATCTTTCTCCCAAATACCCAATTAACAACATAAAAGCATACATATATAATACTATTATCGTTTTATATTCTAAAATTACAAATATAAAATATTAATCCCAATGAAGTCATAAAGTTTCGGTTCCATGGGTATGAATTGTTCTTCTATTATCCCGGAATTGATGCAACACTTCATATTATTGCTAAACGATAGCATGTGGAGCCACCTGAAGCATTCTGCCTGGCAGAGAGGCCATCCACTCCCGGCGCCACAAATGAAAAGAGGCACCGGCCTGGGGCTGATATTTTGCATGTATTTATTGATAACCAAAGCGGTAAGACATGGGCATAGAGCGAAGTGGATGAAGGGTCAACCTTTACTTTAGCATCCCGAAGGAATAGGGAAACCGCATCCTGCACGGTACGGTTGCTTGCGATGGATCAACGCAAAAATTATCAGAAAACCTTCTGCGAAACATAATTGCTTGCACATTTGTTTATATCTTTGGATATTAGATAATTATTTATCTTATTAGCGATGCGGCTTTTTATAAAAAACATGGTTTGTCCACGTTGTATTCAGGCTGTTCAGCAAGCAGCTGAATTTTGCGAAATTAAAATTCGTAGCATCGACCTTGGTGAACTGGAAACCGAACAACCGGTTATAAACGCAGAACAGCTTAAAAAGTTTGACAATGTCCTTAAAAACTTAGGCTTTGAACGCTTTGATGATAAGAAAACAAGACTCGTTGAAAGCGTAAAGGCTCTTATCATTCAACAAATACATCATTCCAAAGAAGATTTAAATATAACCTGGTCAACTTTAATAGCTGATAGTTTGCATTATGAATACAATTATGTCAGCAATCTTTTCACTGCTTATGAGGGGATGACAATAGAGCATTATATCATTCAACAAAAGATTGAAAAAATCAAGGAACTTTTGTCTTACCAGGAGCTTTCCATAGCAGAAATTGCCTTCCGCCTCGGCTATAGCAGCCCTGCCTACCTGTCAAATCAATTCAAGAAATATACGGGAATGACTCCGGGAAAATACAATAAGCTGTTAAAAAGCAACCGCAAATCAATTGATAACCTGTAAATTTTACAATTCTTTTCAGTTTAAGTGTAAAGAAAAAGCGTTTGCAGGTATGTATTTTTGTACTGTTATTCGATTGATTGCAAATCCTAAATTTTAATTGATTATGAAAACCATCCTTTTTTTAGTAACAGTTTTGATCCCTTTGCTGGGATACAGCCATCATCACAAAACAGAATTCAAGGTTTATGGCGCTTGTGGCATGTGCGAAACCCGTATTGAAAATGCCGCAAAAAGTGTTGCAGGGATAACCTTTGCCGACTGGAACCGCCAAACCAACATACTCAGCATTGAATATGACGCTGAGAATGTAAACCTGGACGATGTCCACAAAAAAATTGCAGAGGCAGGTCACGATACCGATAAGGTTCGAGCCGAAGATGAAGTCTATAAGGAGCTTCCGGCGTGTTGCCATTACGAGCGGGCCCCCGATGACAAAACAGGGCAGGATGTGAAAAGTGGCGGTAGCTGCTGCAGCAGAAAATTATAATTTCTGCAGGAACGCAAAGGCCAATACAAGGAGCACAACTACTTTTGCGCTCTTTGCATGGAATCAATCCTTGATTATATAATTTAAAATCAATGATTTTTATGAATTTCACCTACACTATTTCCGGAATGACATGCGGGGGTTGTGCCTCTAAAGTAAAAAGCGCCTTCCTAAAACACCCCGACACGCTTTCTGCCGAAGTAAGTCACCAGGAAGGCACTGCAAAGGTCCAGGCTGATCACAAACCCGATCGCAACAAACTGGACAAACTCCTTGCTGCTGCCGGAGAATATCGCATAACTGAAGCAATAGAGCACAACATGACCACTAAAAACAGCCAATCTCATGCATCAGCAATTCCTGAACAGGAGCTTTTATCCACTTGGGAAACCTATAAACCCCTGGTGCTCATTTTTATATTTGTCTCTGGTATATCGGTCATAGCTGCATTTGACGCACAAGCATTTTCATGGCACCACTGGATGCGCAACTTTATGGCGGGTTTTTTTATTGTATTTTCGTTCTTTAAGCTTCTCGATCTGAAAGGATTCGCCCATTCCTATGCCATGTACGACCTCCTGGCAAAGCAATGGAAAGGCTACGGTTATGTATATCCCTTCCTGGAGTTAGGGTTGGGTATTCTCTATCTCACTGCCATCAACCTGCCTGCCACCCATATAGCCACCATTATCATCATGGGCTTCAGCAGTATCGGCGTTATCAGGAACATGCTTTCGCCCAACCAGGTGCAGTGTGCCTGTCTGGGCACCGTATTCAAACTGCCCTTGGGTAATGTTACCTTAGTGGAGAACCTGCTGATGGTATTGATGGCGGGGGCAATGCTGGTAATGTAGAAGAGCATAACCATAAGGAGCGCAATACAGTGCAGTGATCGTATTGGCAGGAAAAAAAACACTTATGCTTTGCTTTACAGCATAGTCTTCAAATGCCTGCTTAAAATTACACACCTATGCTCAATAACCTCATACGCTTTTTCCTTAGAAACCGCCTGGTTGCCTGGTTACTGATGGTCTTTTTCATCGGCTGGGGGATATCCGTGGCACCCTTCAACTGGAAGATTGACTTCTTACCACGTGACCCTGTGCCGGTGGATGCCATTCCTGATATTGGCGAAAACCAGCAAATCATTTTCACCGAATGGATGGGTCGCTCGCCTCAGGATATTGAAGACCAGATTACTTATCCACTTACCTCGGCCTTACTAGGTATTCCGGGGGTTACCAGTATCCGAAGTACTTCCATGTTTGGCTTTTCCAGCATCTATATTATTTTTGATGAAAAGATAGAATACTATTGGAGCCGGTCTCGCATCCTGGAAAAACTCAACTCACTGCCTCCCGGACTGTTGCCTGCCGATGTCATCCCACAGCTAGGCCCCGATGCCACAGCCCTGGGACAAGTGTTCTGGTACACCCTTGAAGGACTTGACGAAAGTGGCAACCCTGCCGGTGGATGGGATATGCATGAGCTTCGATCCATCCAGGACTATTACGTGCGTTTGGCGCTTAGCAGTGTGCAGGGTGTTTCGGAAGTGGCCAGTGTCGGCGGTCATGTGAAAGAGTACCAGGTGGATATGGATCCCGATGCCATGAAGGCCTATGATATTTCTATCATGCAGGTGGCTCGTGCCCTGCAGCAAAGCAATCGCGAAACTTCGGCCAACACCATTGAGTTCAACATGGCCGAATACCTGGTGCGTGGTCTGGGTTATGTGGAATCACTTGAAGACATCCGCCTGACAGTGGTTGCTGTGAATAACAACGTTCCGGTGCGAATCATGGATATCGCCCGGGTAAACATTGGTCCGGCAGTCAGGAATATGGGTGGTATCCTCGATAAAGGCGGCGTGGAAGCTGTTGGTGGAGTGGTTGTAGCCCGTTACGGAGAAAATCCATTACAGGTAATTGAGAACGTAAAAGAAAAAATCGAAGAGATCAGCTCAGGTCTGCCATCTCGTGAATTGGATGATGGTACTATATCACAGGTCACCATTGTGCCCTTCTACGATCGTACGCAACTCATCTACGAAACCCTGGGTACACTCAATGATGCCATTATCCTGCAGATACTCATCTCCATCATCGTAATTATCGTAATGGTATATCATTTACGCACTTCCCTGCTCATCTCCGCATTGCTACCCATTGCAGTACTCATGAGCTTTATCATGATGCGCTATTTCGGAGTGGATGCCAACATCGTGGCCTTGTCGGGAATTGCCATCTCCATCGGGACCATGGTGGATTTGGGCATTATTATGAACGAGAACATCCTGCGCCATCTCCAGGAAGCAAAAGACAGCGCTAAAAACCGGTTGGAAATTATTTATGAAGCTTCTACAGAAGTGGCCCCTGCCATTCTCACCGCCGTTAGTACCACCATCGTAAGCTTCCTGCCCGTATTTACCCTGCAGGCTGCCGAAGGCCGGCTTTTCTCCCCGCTGGCTTTTACCAAAACCTTTGCCCTGGTGGCCGCCCTAATCATCACCATTGCCTTTATGCCGGTGCTGGCTTACCAGTTTTCGGGCAAATTGGAATGGAAAAGATGGAAAAAACTCTATGGGAAACCTGTAATACGTTATACCATCAATGGCCTGACCACCGTTGCAGGACTGCTGATTGCCATTCATATCCTCTGGTGGGCAGGACTGTTTATCTTGCTTTTGGGTATTTCGGGTGTTTTGCAAAGCATTTACCCCGAAAGGGTTAAACCCCAAAAAAACTATATCAATATGGGCATTACCCTACTGGTGGTGCTGATTTTGCTGACCAGCGAATGGCTTCCCATTGGGGTGGATCGCAGCCTGTTTATCAACATCCTGTTCCTGGTGCTGGTCATAACACTGGTTCTGGGGTTGTTCAGACTGTTCCTGCACTATTATCCCCGCCTGCTCACCTGGTGTCTGAATCACAAAAAATCTTTCCTGATTGTTCCGGCATTCATTTTTTTACTCGGCTTGAACATATGGATGGGTTTCGGAAATATTTTCGGTTTCGTAGCCAATGGTTTCGATAATATAGGAGTAAATATCCGCACTAAGTCTGTATGGAGCAGCCTGCATCATGCATTCCCCGGTTTAGGACGAGAGTTTATGCCGGCACTTGACGAAGGGAGCTTTCTTTTGATGCCTACCACCATGCCCCATACCGGCATTGAATACAACCTGAAAGTACTTCAGGAGCTGGACCGCCGCGTGGATGCCATCCCCGAAGTGGAAATGGTGGTTGGTAAAGCCGGACGTGCAGAGAGCCCGCTGGACCCAGCCCCCATGACCATGTTCGAGAACGTGATCATCTACAAAAGTGAATACAAGACCGATATGGACGGGCGTAAAATCCGTTTCAAGGTGGATGGTGATGGGGAGTTTGTCCGTGATGAAGAAGGTGAGCTCATTCCTCACCGCCGCGGGCGTTATTATCGCCAATGGCGTGATCATATTGAAAGTCCGGACGACATCTGGAACGAGATTACCCGTGTCAGCCGGTTCCCTGGGCTTACATCGGCTCCGAAATTGCAACCCATTGAAACCCGCCTGGTGATGCTGCAAACCGGCATGCGGGCACCCATGGGACTGAAAGTTTTCGGTCCTAACCTGCAAACCATTGAAGAATTTGCCATGCAGATGGAAAGTGTGCTGCAGGAAGTGCCTTTCATTCGCAGCTCCACTGTGTTTGCCGACCGTGTGGTGGGCAAACCCTACCTGGAAATCCGTCCCGACAGGCTGGCTCTTGCACGTCACGGCGTCACCATTGACGAGTTTCAGACGGTGGTAGAAGTGGCCATTGGCGGTATGCCCATGAGTACCACAGTGGAAGGACGAGAACGTTACAACATCCGGGCTCGCTATGCACGTGAATTCAGGGACAGCCCCGATGCCTTTGGCGATGTGTGGATAAAATCACCAACAGGATACCAGATACCCATGTCAGAGTTGGCTTCCGTAGAATTCCGCAAAGGACCGGGCATGATCCGTGGTGAGGACACCTTCCTGGTAGCCTACATCACTTTCGACAAGGAACCCGGCCATGCCGACCTGTCAGTGATACAGCAAGCCACCGATATGATTGACGATAAAATTGCCAATGGTGAACTTCTTGTTCCTCAGGGAGTAAATTTTTATTTCTCGGGCAATTATGAAAACCAGATGCGGGCAGAGCGTCGCCTCATGCTGGTTATCCCGCTGTCAATGATAGTGATTTTCCTGATTCTCTATTTCCAGTTCCGTTCGGCAGCAACCTCGTTGATGATCTTTTCAGCCATTGCTCTTGCATTTTCAGGTGGATTTCTGATGCTATGGCTATATGGGCAGGAGTGGTTCCTAAACTTCAGTGCATTTGGCGTGAATATGCGTGATTTATTCCAGATGGATGCGGTGAACCTAAGTGTAGCCGTATGGGTGGGATTTATTGCCCTGTTTGGAATTGCAACAGACGACGGGGTACTTATTGCCACATACCTGAAAACTAGCTTTAAAAAGCACAAACCCGAAAGTCGCGAAGCGCTTCACCAGGCAGTGATGGAAGCCGGACAAAAGCGGGTGCGTCCCGCCTTGATGACTACAGCCACAACGTTGCTTGCATTGTTGCCTATTCTTACATCCACAGGCCGTGGAGCCGATATCATGATACCTATGGCCATTCCGGCATTTGGTGGAATGACCATCGCACTGATCACCCTGTTCCTCGTGCCAGTGCTGTTTACTGCCTGGAATGAATATTTGCTGAAAACAAGTAATAATGATGATCATGATTCTTCAGGTACCGGGAGCGGGTCGCCCTGAAAAGGGTAGATTAATTCAACCCAATGACAACACCTTGAGTAAATGAAACCAAAAATAAACATTCGCCCTGAAAATATGGGCAGCTTAAAACTGAAAAAGCAATGAACAAAACAGTTCATCAATTCATAAATTTCTTAGTGCTTTGGGTCATTGCACTTTTCATGGACTCAATGAATTCTCACGCCCAGGTTTACCCCGAACAATACCTGCAACAAGCCTTGGAAAACAATCCCGGCCTGCAAGCACAGCAAAAAGCATGGGAAGCCTCCCAACAGCAGGTGGATATTTCCGGTGCCCTGCCCGATCCCACCTTGACAGCCGGATTCTTCACCCCTCCCATGGAACGCCTTATGGGCAATCAATGGTTCGATGTGGGGCTGATGCAGATGTTCCCCTGGCCGGGCACCTTGGGAAAACAAAAAAGTGCTGCAGAGAAAATGGTCGAAAGCCAGTACCATCAGTACCGTTATGAACGAAACCGTCTTTTTATGGAGATGACACGTCTTTGGCTTGATATTTACCGCAAAGAGCAGGAGCTGAAAATCATAGAGCGATACAAAAAAATCCTTGAAGCCCGTGAAGACATTATCTATACCCGCTACGAAGCCGGTCAGCAGCGTTCAGGACTTACACTGGACATATACCGGCTGGAAATCCAGCTTGCTGCCCTTGACAACCGGAAAGATAAAATCATTGAAGAGCAAAAAGCTTTAGTGGAAAGTTTTAATATCCTTTCGGGAAGAAAACTGGCAGAACCCATTGAAACCCCTGACACGCTAACGGCTTTTACACCAGAAGATTTTGACACACACCCCGACACCGATAGCTTCTCTTCCAACCCACAGCTAAACAGGGTACAAACGGCAGCCGAAGCAGCAGAAATCCAGCAGCATATCAGCCGTTTTAAAACACGGCCTATGTTGGGGGTAGGATTGCAGTATTCGTACTTTGCACCGGGTGAAACCGCCATGGGACAGATGGATGGCGGCCACATGATCATGCCTATGGTATCGGTGAGCCTGCCCATTTTTAGCAATAAAACCCAAGCTACGCAAGAACAGAGTCGCCTGCTGGCCGATGCCGCTCATTATCGTCAAAGCAGTCGTATCGATGCCCTTCAGACACAGTGGTCACATCTTCGTGCAAAAACAATTAACCTGCAGCGTGACAATGATTTTTACCAACGACAGCTCGGTGTCACCCAGAAAACCTGGGAACTCATTCTGAATGCTTATGCATCAGGCGATGAAGGGTTTGATGAACTGCTGCGTATTCAAGACCAGCTTCTCGACCTGGAATGGCGAATGCTTGAAAACGAAATTAATCATCACCTGGCACGGGCAGAGATGGACCTTTTACTGGCGCGGAATATTTTTGAATAAAATATGGCTCGCAGAGAAAAAATAAAAAACCATGGAAAAGCAAAAAACAAAAACCTACATCATTTACATCACTCTCATCCTGGGCGGATTGCTGCTGGGCTGGCTGCTCTTTGGCGGCAATAATGACGGCGACCATCATGAAAATGACTACGAACATGCCGAGCACAGTAGCGACATTGAATACACTTGCTCCATGCACCCCCAGGTGCGGCAGGACGAACCCGGTGACTGCCCTATCTGCGGGATGGATCTTATCCCGGTGTCCGACGAAGATGACCACCAGGACGATGACCCTTTCCTGTTCACCATGCGCGAAAGCCACAGTACCTGGGCCAATGTGCGCACACAAAAGGTGGAAGCCACACACACCGGTATTGCCCTCAGGCTTACTGGAATAGTGGCAGTAAATGAAAGGGAAGAACGGATGCTTACAGCCCATTTTCCCGGCCGCATAGAGCGGCTGTATGCCGATTATACCGGCAGATTTATCAGTCAGGGAGAAAGGCTGGCCACCATCTATTCGCCTGAATTAATGCAGGCACA
>SKOK01000037.1 GCA_007120085.1 Bacteroidales bacterium
AAGAACTGGCGCTCTCATACCCGGGCGTTGTCAAAACATACGCGATACAGGCAGGCCGCGAGCTGCGCGTGATCGTCGGCAGCGAAAGAATCTCTGATGCCGAGGCCGAACAAATATCTCACGACCTCAGCAAGAAAATCCAAACAGAAATGACGTATCCCGGCCAGATAAAGATTACCGTGATCAGGGAAACCCGGGCCGTGGCATACGCGAAATGATGTTTAGATGTGCAAATGTGCAGAATTAAGTGGTAAAACAAAAGGGCGTAATTTTACGCCCTTTTGTTTTACCGATAATCCAAAGTCAATGGCTTCTTCCTTCTTTGAGCTTCGAGCTTTTATTATTCGTTTGCCGGGATTGTGATGCAGAATGTGCTCCCTGTTCCGGGTTCGGTTTCTACGCTAATTTCTCCCCCCATAAGGTTGACAATTTCTTTTACCGTAATTAACCCAAGCCCGGTGCCGATCTCCCTTTCCGTGCCGGGTCTGCGGTGTTCAGACTCTATTTTGAAAAGAGATGGGATGTGCTCTGCCGGAATGCCGATGCCATTATCTGTGACACAGACAGACAATAAGCCCTCATCGTTGAGTTTTCTTGATTTAACAGTTAGATGACCACCACGATGGGTGAATTTGACAGAGTTGTTAATGAGGTTTATCAGTATTGACTTAAGAAGCTGTGGATCAACGTTGGCCGAGAGTGTATGGTCAGCATCAACGATGATATCGTGTTCTTTTTTGTTGATGTCGTAATCGAGCATCTTCACGCATTCGTTTATCAGTGACCTGATGAATACTGGCTCAGGCTTGTTGGACATTTTTCCGCGTTGAATTGTTGACCATTCCAGCAAATTTGTTAGCATGTCATAGGTACGCTCACTGGAGTATTTCAGGCTTCTCAGAATTTCCTGCCGTTGAGCCTGGTCCATTTGCTCGCTGTCTTCAACAAGAATGTTTAAAAATCCGAGTAAAGAGTTGAAGGGCCCTTTCAGGTCGTGGGATATGATGGAAAACAATTTGTCTTTTGTCCGGTTCAGCTCCTCCAGTTCCTGATTTTTTTGATCAAGTAACTCGTTTTGTTTTACAACTTCGTTTTGTTTTTGCACCAGCTGTTGGTGTATGCTTTCAATTTCTTCTTTTTTCTTTTTGATGTTTTTTGAAGTTAGCCAGAGAATAATAATCAACAGCACAAAGAGCGCCGAAGCCGAAAACCCAAGGATCATCAGGTAACGCTGTTTTTGTATCACCTCTTCCTTGAGCAGGTTGGCCTCACGGAGCATCCGGTTTTCTGCCTCTTTTTGATCAATTTCATGCAGTATCCGTAATTCAGAAATGCGGTCAGCGCGGTCTTGCTGCCAGATGCTGTCGCGGAAGCGATAACTTTCCTGCAAATGAGCGATGGCAGCATGGTAGTTTCCAAGAATGCTGTCAAGCCTGAAAAGGTCCATATAAGTAGCCTTGTTCCGCGAAAATGAACCTGCTTTTTCTGCCACTTCAATGGATTCGTTAAAGTAGTTTCGTGCCTCACGGTAATTGCCTGTTGCGGCCAACAGCCGCCCGTAGTTATACAGCTGTCCTGCATAAAGGTGGGGATATGATTTTTTTATGTCTATTTCGAAAGATTTTTCAAACCATTCACGCGAAGCATCATAGTCGCCCTTGTCGTAATAGAACATGCCAAGGTTGGAGTATAAACTCAATTCAGTTGATAAGCTGGGATGTTTTTCAAGTGTCTCCAGTCCTTTCTTTGCATTCATGATCGCAATGTCGGGGTATTCGTCACTATATTTCTCATACAGTGTGGCAAGGTTATTATATATCGACCCGATATTGGGCGATTTGGGAAAATGTTCATAAAGATTGATGGCTTTTTTGAAATACTCCTCAGCTTTTTCGAAATCACCCAGGTTACTCAACACATTGCCCATGGAGTCATACGTGTAAATCAAAGCAAATGTATCCTGCACGCTTTCCTGATATTCCAGTGCTTCCAGATAATGTCGCAAGGCCAGTTCGTAGTTGTTCTGGCGGAAATAGGCAATACCAAGTGAGCGATTGACGTGGGCGAGTCCTGCCTGGTCGTCCAATTCAATAAACAGATCGCGTGCCCTGTTGTGGAAATACCTTGCACTATCTTTTTTACCGGCTCTGTTATAAAGGCTTGCTATGTTCACGGCAGCAGCGGCTTTTCTGCTACTGATCTCCGGGGAATCCATGTAGTAAACGATGCGGTAGTTTACCATGGCACTATCAGTGTTGCCCGTGTACCAGTTGAAATTGCCGCTGATATTCAGCCAGGCAGCCATTTCTTTCGGATGGTTAACGGCCTTTGCCAGCGAACTACCGGCCTCAAGCAAAACCTTTGACGAGTCCATTTCTGCGGGCATGAAATCAACGGCTAACAATGCCATGGCATGAAAACGGTGGATGTCATTCTTTTCAGTTTTAATGGCAACTTGCAAACTATCGATGTAGCTGTCAGCAGAGGCTGTGAACGCAAACAAGAAGGAAAAGAAAAAAACTGAGAGGGGTTGGGTTTTCATTGTGTAGTTTTTGAAACAATAATGCTACACAAATGTATAAAAAAAAGTGGTCTAAGCAAACCTTACTTAAACATATCCAATTAAATCAATCGCCGGGCAAGTATAATTTGAAAGTTGTCTGATATGCAAAACTGTATGTTTTCTAATGCTTTCCGGACTGCATTCGCCCCAGGCGATGCTGTTGCACATTTTGCAGGAAACTAAAAAAAGGATTTTCTTTATTGAATGATCAGCGGAAGCGCATGGGATTCATGTTCAAAAACAAGCCTGACAAAATAGAAACCTGGGGGCAGATTAATTACTGTCACAGGATAGAGCGCCTGTCTTGATTCGGTGCGTTGTTCTAATGCCTTCACTCCAAGTTTATTGACTATCCTGATGCTTTTTAAATCACTGTGTTGATGCTTCAACTCCACATATATGATATCGCTGGCCGGATTGGGATATATGCTGACCTTTGGTTGTTGCGGTATATCCGGCACGTTCAAACAAAGATCAACAAAAAGCATATCAGTATCCGAAGCGATGCAGCCGTATTCATCTTCATAAACATAATGAATGATGTGTTCGCCTTCGCCGGCGATCTCAGGATGAAAAACATCATCAATAACGCCACTTCCTTCGTAATATCCCCCTTCGGGCTGTCCGCCGCTTAATTCAAAGGGTTCATGATCAATGCACACGCTGTCATGATCAAGATCGAAAATTACTTCGGGCAGCGGATTTTCTGTTACAACAACCTCTCCTGCCATCCAGTCATAATGAATATCGCTGTATGCCAATACGGTATATTCTCCTTCAGTGAGGTTAGACCAGTTCAATGCCTCGCCGGTTCCGGGCACCGGATCACCGAATTCCTCATCGTATTTATACAGCTGGTAATGTAGATGCAATTCAGAACCGCTCAGCCATGCTTCCATGTTTGTTGGCTCGTCACCCTCACAATAAACACCGCCGCCTTCCAGCTCATATTTGTAAACCGTAGTAAAAGAATGGGGTTCCGACCAACTGCCATAAAGATCATCAGAGCATTCGCTTTTGATATAAACTTCATAGGTTTCGCCTTCTTCCAGATCTTCAATTATGAAGCTGGTTGGGAAGGTGACTGTTGCACTGTTTTCTGATTCTCCCGGTTCAAACCCCTGTTTGCCCCATGAAATTGTCCAGCTGCCCGCCAGTTTTGTGGCCTCCCAGTCAATATGTGCAGTTGTGGATGATATGCTCCTGAATGTGATGTTTGCAGGTGGCTGGCAAACCTCAAACTGCCACCTGAGTACGGGATAACCATCATTAAAAAAACCGGTTGTGTCAATGGTCCACACCACATCCATATCCCAGCCTGCATCTGAAAATAAGAGCGGATCTTTCATCTCTTCCGTTGTTTTGCCCGTAGCAGCTTGATCGTTTCCATATTGATCTGATACTTCCATATCCCAGAAATTCCCCTGGAACGTACCGCCATTATTAAACCCCAGGAAGCCGCTCACATCTTGCCCGTATGCATCTACATAGGTGGCGGCAAATGAATTTTCAATTGTCTTGGGTTGCGAGCCATCCGACAATTCGGCCACCATGCCTGCTGCCCGGCTGCCACTGCCTTGCACCGATCCCCTGGTGTAGCAATTGCTGATCAAGGCATGTTGCCACATCGAACCCACAAGGCCCCCATAGGAATTGTGGCTTTGGCTGGTCAGGTGCACCGTGCTAAAGCTTTCAAGAACCATGGAAGGTGTGTCATGACCTGAAGAAACCGTTATGGAACCGATCAATCCACCAATAGAGTTCCACTCATAGATATTTCCCCTGGTAAGTGATCCTGAGCTGTAAGTTCTGGCTACATAACTTTGGTGGGCATAGCCGGCCAGTCCGCCTCCGTGACGTTGACCGATGTGTAACTCAATATTTTCAATGTAAATGTGTTCAACTCGCGATTCGTTTTCCATATAACCCACCATTCCGCCAACATAGCGCCACCCATGCACAAAGGCATCATCGAGCATCAGTTTTTTTATCACCGCCCCGGAAGTGTTGCCGAATAAGCCAACATAGGTTTCTTCCGGGCGTTCAATAAACAGATTGGTGATGCGGTGTCCATCTCCGTCATAATTGCCGCTGAAGGGGTTTTCAGGTTCGCCAACCGGATTCCAGCCTTCGCCCTCGTTCCAGGGTGCCACACCAAGGTCAATGTCGGAAATTTGTTTGAAATATGCGTCGGGAAAATTGCGGATGTGGTTGAGTTGTTCAGCGGTTCTTACGAGGAAGGGGTCTTCAGCAATGCCGCTTCCACCGTCAAAATCAACTGTGGCATTGGCAATTAGCTGTTGCGAAAGGGGTGATTGATGGTCATGATTGCTTTTCAATGTGCTGGATATCAGTATGCTTAGAAGAATGGTAACGAGTGTGGCTTTGATCATTACAAAAATATTATGGTTAATATATGCTTGTTGCTTGACAATATCATGGCAAACATAATAAAACTCACAAAAATATATAATAGTTTAACATGTTTTGTAAGGATAAGCCAATCATATCGAAGATGTTTGCTCTTTAAATAAACATTATGATTCTTTTCCTGTTTATTTGGTGTAAAAGCAAAACACTTGTTTTATCAAATTAGAAAACAACATAATTTACCATCTGGATCCAGCTTTATGAAAGAATCAAAATTATATTTTGTTGCGGTGCTTCTCGTTTTCAGCCTGACGGTGAATGAAATGAGCGCAGCCGGCAGAGACAATCAGTCAGCCAGGGGTGATATCCCGGTGATGGACTTCGATACATTTTATCCTATGCTATCCAAAGAAAATGACAC
>SKOK01000184.1 GCA_007120085.1 Bacteroidales bacterium
CGGTAATCATAAAGTCATCAATATACATGCCTTCATCCGTGATGATATGGTCGCTGTCAAAACGAAAGCGGAGTTGCACAAAAGACTGTCCTGCATAATCTGACAGCGGATATGTTTTCAAAACCCAGCTGGTTTGATTACCGGTAAAAGTATCGAGATTACTCCAGGTAACGCCATTGGTTGATATTTGCAGATACATATAATCCCAGTTGGTTTCTATCCTGTACCTTGTCCGGAAAGAAAGAGCTGCATCTGTATATCCAGACAGGTTCAGGGCTTCCAAGGTAGCATAATCGTCACGATTATTAGCATAGTTTCCAGCCGGACTTTCGGTGAGTGAATGGCTGGGTGAATATGAATGCAGCGTCGTAAGACCCCAGGGTTCATCTAAATCCCAGTATGGCGTTCCATTTTCAAAATCAAGAAACAACGGTAAGCTGAGTGGCGGCATTGGCGTGGCTGTAACCGTAACAGAAGGATCAGACTCTTCTCCGGAATCACTATAAACAGCCGTAACATAGTATTCATAAAGCGTTTCATTTTCCACCTCAACATCAAGATAGTAATTATCCGTCGTACTGGCAATCATTGTACCATCCCTGTAGATGTTATAGTTTTCAATATCCACCATTTCGTCCCATGTCAGCTCAACCTGGGAATCGCCGGGAATGGCGATAATGTTTTGCGGTGGAGTGATCATATTGGCCATGGTAACAACTGATGCAATGATTGCTTGTGTAAACATAACAGCCTGATCTTCATTATTATAACTCAGACCTACCAAATCATTGGATGAATGGATGTACGGACTGTAGTTATCAACATCTTCAAAAGGAAAGATGCCCATGTAGCCATTGTTGTTAAATGAAGCATGGTCGCTGCTTCCACCTGACAAAAATCCAGGTTCTATTACGAAATCAGGCAGGTATAAGTTGCTGACAGCGGTATAAAAGTTTGCCAGGGGAGCAGCCGACTGCGGATAGATCAGCGATGTCATGATGGTGGTATGTCCGGGTTCGAGATAGCCAATCATGTCCATGTTGAAATACCCCAGGATGTTTTTCCCTTCTTGTGCTTTTTCACTGGCATAGGCGGCACTTCCGTAGAGGCCCTGTTCTTCGCCGGAGAAAGCTATAAATACGATGCTCCTGTCAAATTCGTACTGGCTAAGGATGCGGGCGGCCTCCATGACGCCGGACGTGCCGGAGGCATTGTCATCGGCCCCGGGTGCAAGACCGCTCCATGATACAGAATCATAATGACCACCTAAAACAATATATTCATCCGGGTATTTTGTGCCTGTCATTCTTGCAATGACGTTATCGCTGGCCGGTCCACCGGGCATCCAGAAGTCCATCACCTCCACATCAAGCCCCCAGCTTTGAAACTGCCCTGCTATCCATTGCTGGGCGATAATGCTTTCCAACGCATAAGAATTGCGTGTGCCATAATCTTCGAGGTGCTGCACCCTGTCGGTGATCAGCGTTCCCGAAACCTGTTCCAGCAGGTCGAGTATAAATGGGTCAGGCTCCGTGCGGGTAAATGTGCCAAAGCTTTGCTCGGCAGGCAGGCGCGCTTCACGATTAAAAATGCGCACCATCCCATCATTTTTGGCCGGTGGAAGTTGTCCGTGCACAATCTCATCGGCCCGTATGATGTAAAAGTGCTTGCCATCGTATAAAACATCTGCCACAGGCTCAATCTGCTCCAGGTATGCTTGCCTGTCGGTGTGTTTATCCGTGTAAACAATGTAATAGCTTTGATCCTGCAGCCATGGATTGCTGTCTAAAACATAAACACCCTCTTTAGGGGGTGCCTGGCTTGTGGCAATCACCATTTCGTCGTCATAATAGTGGACGACAAGGGCAGGGTTCTTAAACAACTGCCGGGTTTCATCCAGTCCGGAAGGACGTAAAAGCACAAGGTCGGAAGCAAAAGTGGCAAGGCTTGAAAAAAGAAAAATGTAAATGGTAAGGATATTGGTAAAGCAACGCATAGTCTATAACAGTTGTGTTTATAAAATGAATCCAATCGGCTAAAATACAATTTTTTTCAGGATTGCCGGACACAAAACGGTTCTGTGGTGCACCTTCGAATCACCGCAGGATAACGCCCCCTGACATGAAGGATGAATGATTTCTCGTTTTCTGAACAATTACAACAACCCAGCATTTTTCATAATCTCCCGATATTCGGGTTCTTTCAATGCGTACTTCCTTGCCACATAAAGCATCAGGTGGTTCTCATGCTTAAGTTCTTCCATGGCGCGCAGGAGTGGCCCCATTGTGGTGCGTCTGTCCCAGATAATAAAGGCAAACATCGAGCCCATAATCCCTATCAATATACCAAAGGCCCAATAGAGAAATGTTCTGTTATCATCAAACTGCCTTTGCACGTCATTAAACTGCCTTTGCACGTCATTAAACTGCAATTCCATTTGCTTTTGGAGCTCCTCAAGCCTGACTTCAGTCCTGATGATCCTGTCACGATCCTCCAGCGTGAACTCAACAGGCTGTGCAACCCCCTGCAAAACAGCGAGAAGAAAAATATATATAGAAACAATAGTCGCTCTCATAGAAAATATTTAAAACAAAATTAATAAATCATTTAATATTTCACAAGGCCATCATAATATTTTTTTGCTTACGGTCAAAAATACAGATCAAGCGGCAGCAAAGATTCATCGTTCCGAGAAAACCACAAGTATGCAGGCTTGCTGGCAGAATAATCATTGAAAAAATTAGAAATATGATGTATTTTTGTAAAAAAACACACTATGGACTTACAAAAGAGGAAATTAATAGCCATAGAATATCTGGCAGATTTAAATGACGAACAGGTATTTCGGGAAATCGCTATCCTTATCAATGTGGAAACGTTTGCTCGAATACGATGAATTACCCAACATAAAAATTTTAGAATTATCTTCTCGCAATGCATACTTTTTTTACCGACGACATCATTGCTGATCAAATAGACCTGGGCCCCGAGGAAAGCAACCACTGCGCCAGGGTATTGAGAATGCGGGCAGGGGATGAAGTGTGCCTTGTTGATGGCCGCGGCACCTTTTGCAAAGCCCGTTTGCAGGATGTTCATCAAAAAAAAACCACGGCCATCATCTATCACAGGGAACAGGAACATGGCAAAAGACCTTTTCACCTTCATCTGGCTGTGGCACCCACAAAGAGCATTGACCGTTTCGAATGGTTACTGGAAAAAGCTACTGAATGCGGTGTGGATGAGATCACTCCCATAATTTGTGAAAAGAGCGAGAGGCGCATCATCAAGCCCCAGCGACTGGAGAAGGTCCTGCAAGCTGCAATGAAGCAGTCGTTAAGGGCTTACCTGCCCAGGCTCAACCCGGCCATCAAATACACCGACTTCATGAAGCAACCCCGGCAAGAGATCGCCCTGATTGCCCATTGTGCTGATGGCGCTAAGCAAAACATTGCAAACACATATGAAGCCGGGAAAAATGTCACGGCACTGATTGGTCCGGAAGGCGACTTTTCAGAAACGGAAATCATGCTGGCACTCGACAAGGGTTGCCGGGCAATAAGCCTGGGGCACCACCGTTTAAGAACTGAAACAGCCGCCCTCGCCGTGTGCATACAGCTAAACACTGCAAACAGATTGCTATGACCGCAATTAACAAATCGCCGCAAAGGCACATAAAGCAAAACAGGGCTTAACCTGTGTATCAAAAACAAGCATCTTTCTTGTTGGATTAATTAAAACTAAAATATTAATGCACTCTTTGGTAACAATGACACACAGAATACTTCTCATGATAATCTTCTGGCTTCCTCTGACCGTCGAGGCCCAGCATCATCAAATAGCCACACTCAAATATCGCGGCGGTGGCGACTGGTACGCAAACCCTACCGCCCTGCCCAACCTCGTGCGATTTGCCAATGAGCACATTGGCACCACCATCAGCCGGCAGATCGCTACGGTAGAAGTGGGGAGTTCACAGCTATTCAATTACCCTTTCGTATATATGACAGGGCATGGCAATGTGGTTTTCTCAAACCAGGAAGCAGAGAACCTCCGTAACTATTTAGTTGCTGGCGGCTTCCTGCACGTTGACGACAATTATGGACTCGACCTTTATTTCCGGCGCGAGATCAGCAAAGTGTTTCCTGACCACGAGCTCATCGAACTGCCCTTCTCCTATCCTATTTATCATCAGGCCTTCAGCTTTCCTGATGGTCCGCCTAAAATACACGAACACGACGGCAAGCCGCCACAAGGATTTGGCATTTTCTATGAAGGCCGACTCGTTTTGTATTACACTTATGAGGTGGATCTCGGCAACGGATGGGAGGACCAGGCCGTGCACGGAAACCCTGAAGAAGTGCGGCTCAATGCCCTGCAGATGGGCGCCAATATCCTGCAATACGTCTTTAACAGGCAGGAGCCTAAGCCATAAGATGTTTTTATGGCCTGCATCATTCAACAATTCATTGATAAAAAGGTTGTGATGAATGAAGAGCATGTAAGTGCATAAATCACTATATTTGTAAATGCCACCAGGCTGGGAACTTTTGTGAGGTAACAATCATAATTCGCATCAATACATCGAAACAATCATGTTGATATCCGGTGTGCATTCGTTTTTTAAAGATCTGTGGGAGGTGGTCAAAAACACTGCCATCCACTGGAATGAGTCCGGACCATGGCGACAAAGTGCCATCCTTGCCTATTATTCAATCTTTTCGCTGCCCGCACTGCTTCTGATCATCATTGTGATTGCAGGTTATTTTTTTGGTGAAGATGCTGTTTCCAGGGAACTCTCAACCCAAATCAGTGACATGATTGGCAAGGAAACCGCACGCACGGTTGAAATAATGGTTGCCAATGCTGCCGAAACAGGCTCATCAACGCTGGCCATGCTGGCCGGCATCGGATTCCTGCTGTTTGGCGCAACCACTGTTTTTTATCACCTCCAGGTATCCCTCAACAGGATATGGGGCGTGATGCCCAAACCAAAACAAGCCTTACTGAAATACATGAAAGACCGCTTGCTGTCATTCGGCCTCGTACTGATTATTGGCTTCCTGCTGCTGATGTCATTAATGGTTACAACCTTGTTAGCCATCCTGGGCGACTGGCTCACCGAATACTGGCCCAAAATAACGTCGCCCCTGGTTTCAATTGCCAACAGGTCCGTATCGCTGATTGTTCCGGCAACCCTGTTTGCCCTGATGTTCAAAATTCTCCCCGCTGCCATCATCCGCTGGCGCTCAGTCTGGATAGGAGCCATCATAACGGCCGTACTGTTTGCAATCGGACAATGGGGCCTGGGTGTTTATTTCAACAAAACCGACCCTGCCTC
>SKOK01000073.1 GCA_007120085.1 Bacteroidales bacterium
GAAACGGCCAAAAAGCTTCGGGAACACAAGATACCTGCAGATGTAATTCATTATGATTCAGGCTGGTTTGAAAAAGACATCCGCTGTGATTTTGAGTTTTCAACCACACGCTTTGACGATCCCGAAAAGTTAATCGCCGACCTCCGTAAAGATGGCTTCAGGCTGAGCCTTTGGCAACTTACCTACTTCGTTCCGGCCAACAAGTTGTTCGGGGAGATCATCGAAAAAGGCCTGTATGTAAAGGATGGCAAGGGCAGGCTTCCTTATGAAGATGCCATACTCGACTTCACCAATCCTGAAACAGTCGCGTGGTACCAGGACAAGCTGGCCGGACTGCTGAAAATGGGCGTCGCGGCCATCAAGGCCGACTTCGGAGAGGCGGCACCGCCCCGCGGCATCTACCACAATGGCCGGTCAGGTTTTTACGAACACAACCTCTACCCTACCCGCTACAACAAGGCGGTGGCTGAGATCACCCAAAAGGTAACCGGCGAGCACATCATCTGGGCGCGCAGCGGCTGGGCGGGCAGCCAGCGCTATCCCGTGCACTGGGGCGGCGATGCCTGCACATCTGACTCGGGCATGGCCGGCGCACTGCGGGGCGGACTAAGCATCGGGCTGTCGGGGTTTACATTCTGGAGTCACGATGTTGGCGGTTTCGTTGCCAAAACACCAGAAGACCTCTACCTGCGCTGGGCAGCCTTCGGCTCACTCTCGTCGCACATGCGAAGCCACGGCCAGCCGCCAAAAGAACCCTATGCCTACTCCGAACAAGCCCTCCATATTTTCAGGGAGATCCTGAACATGCGTTACCGGCTGATGCCTTACATATACGCCCAGGCAAAGCACAGTGCCGAAAACGGACTGCCGATGATGCGGGCACTGTTCGTTGAATATCCAAACGACCCCGGCGCCTGGACCGTTGACGACCAGTACCTTTTCGGTGAAGACATCCTGGTTGCACCACTTTTTGAGGCAGCTGACTCCAGGAACGTTTACCTGCCCGGCAATCACAAGTGGATTGACTATCAAAGTGGTGAAACATACGAGCCTGGCTGGCAGCATATCCAAGCCGGTGAGATCCCCGTGGTGATGCTGGTGCGCGACGGCGCACTGATCCCGCATGCCAGGCTGGCGCAGTCAACACAATTCATTGACTGGTCTTCAATTGAAAACAAGGCATATCTTGCAGATAACAACACGGCTACAGGACGCTTGTGTCTGCCCGCTAACAACATCCTCAAAACCATTTCTCAAAATAAAGAATAATGGAAACATTAACCAAAATGCAGCTTTTTGAGCGCCTCAGGAGAGGCGAAAATCCCGGCAGGACGATCTTCTCCCCCATCCTGATGCACTTTGCAGCCAGGCATATCGGCAGAACATACGGGGAGTTCGCTGCTGACCATAAGGTGCTGGTAGAAGCCAACTTAAAGGCTTTGAAAGACTTTGACATGGACATGGTTTCTCTGATATCAGACCCTTATCGCGAAACAGCGGCCTTTGGCGCCGGCATTGAATTCATCCCGGAAGGGGTGCCGCGCTGCCTGAACAATGTCATCAAAACAGCAGCAGATATCGAGAAGCTTGAGATCCCGGATGTGTACCAACACGAGCGCACACTTGATCGCATCAGGGGTGCGGAAGCATACCGGCGCGCACTTAATGATGAGGTGCCGGTGATTGGCTGGATCGAAGGGCCGCTGGCAGAAGCCTGCGACCTGGCCGGGGTAAGCGACATGCTCATGATGCTCATGATGGACCCGGAGGCCTCTGAACTGCTGATGGACAAATGCATGGAGATGGCAAAAACCTTTGCCAGGGCGCAGCTGGAAGCGGGGTGCCACATCATCGGGATGGGCGACGCCGTTTGCTCACAGATCGATGCCGGAACCTATGAAAACTTTGTTCGCGACAGGCAAAAAGAGATCGTCGCCTACATACACAGCCTGGGAGGCCTGGTGAAACTACATATCTGCGGTAACATCACACACCTGCTGCCTGCCATCCGCGAGGTGAATGCCGACATCGTTGACCTCGACTGGCAGGTTGGCATTAGTGAAGCACACAAGATCCTCGGTAACGATGTGATCATTTGCGGAAACATTAACCCCGTAACTGTGCAGGACCTGCCGGCAGACAAAGTGCATGAGCTGTGCAGAGACCTGGTAATGAGCCAGCAAAATCAAAAATTCATATTATCGGCAGGCTGCGAGATCACAGTTAACACGCCGCCTGAAAACCTGGTGGCCATGCGAAAGGCATGCCAATAAAAATTTTCAACATGTCAGATTATCTTCATAAAATCGCACACTGCATCGAATTTGGCAAAATCAACCGCCAATCGCCCTACCCACCCAACATGAAAGACCAGGACGGTGCAGATGAATACACGCAACAGGCGTTGCAGTCGGGCATCAGTGCACAGCATGTACTGCTGCACGGCCTGATCACCGGGATGGAAAAAATCGGGAAAAAATTCAGGGAGAACCAGGTGTTTGTGCCGCAAGTGCTTATGTCGGCCAAGGCCATGAACACGGCCATGGCGCACCTGATGCCCTATTTTTCTTCCGGTGAGCTGAAGTCCAAAGGCACCTTCATCATCGGCACGGTTGCCGGCGATCTGCACGACATCGGCAAAAACCTGGTATCGATGATCATGAAAGGCAACGGCTGGAATGTGATCGACCTGGGGATGGACGTCAGCACAGAGAAGTTCATGGAAGCCATTCAGCAGCACCCCGATGCAGTGGTGGGATTGTCGGCCCTGCTTACCACCACGATGGCCAGCATGGAGCAAACCGTAGCGCGCATCAAGGCAGAGAAGCCCGCAACAACCGTTGCCATAGGCGGTGCCCCAGTTTCGCAGGCATTTTGTGAAAAGATTGGTGCTGATGTGTATTCGCCCCATCCGCAGGGGCTTGTGGAATACCTGGAGAAGAAAAATAATTGATAGATAGAGTGTAATTTTAAACATTTATTACCAATACCATGAGAGGAAAGGAAAGAATAATCAGCGCATTCAAACGACGACCCGTTGATCGCACGCCCTGGGTGCCATTCGCCGGGGTGCATTGTGCATTTCTGACAGGCCTTCCGGCTGATGAATACCTCAAAAGCACGCAAAACATCGTTACGGGTATTAGCAAAGCCGTGAAATTGTACAAGCCTGATGGCATGCCTGTGATGTTTGACCTGCAGATAGAAGCGGAGGCCCTGGGCTGCAAGCTGCGCTGGGCCACGGACAATCCGCCCGCCGTGATATCACACCCCCTGGAAGAAGGCATCACCGTCGATGCACTCCCTGAATTCAACATAAGTGCAGGACGAATTCCGATCTGCATCGAGGCTACCCGCGTTTTAAGGTCATCCCACCCCGATGTGGCGCTTTACGGACTGGTAACAGGGCCTTTTACCCTGGCCGTGCACCTGGCCGGCACCAGCATCTTCATGCAGATGATGGAAGCACCCGATGAAGTGGCAGGACTGCTGAACTACTGCCGAGACATCACAAAAAAAATGGCAGGGTGGTACCTGGATGCCGGCTGCGACGTGATTGCCGTGGTGGATCCCATGACCAGCCAGGTCGATCCTATGTCGTTTGAACAACACATCAGCAAACCCATCACGGAAGTGTTTGACCACATCCGGACAAAAAATGGACTGAGCTCATTCTTCGTATGTGGCTTCGCGCAGCACAACATCGAAGCAATGTGTAAGTGCAAGCCCGACAATATCTCCATCGACGAGAACATACCGCTCGACTATGTCCGGGATAAGGCCGAAAAATACAAGATCAGCTTTGGCGGCAACCTGAAACTAACGTCCGTGCTTTCGCTGGGCAGTGTGGATGATGTGAAAAAGCATACCCTCGACACACTGGCAACCGGTGGTGAGAAAGGCTTTGTGATTGCACCGGGTTGTGACCTGGTGATGGATACACCTGTTGAAAACCTCCAGGCAGTTACACGAACCGTTGCCCGGTCAGGGTGCTGCAAATCAGCTGCCGGAAGCAATGAACCGTCAGCAACGGCGCAAAAGGGTGATCTGGCAAGCCGCAATCAACCTGACAAAGTGATCATCGACATCATCACCCTCGACTCATCTTCATGCGCGCCATGCCAGTATATGGTTGAAGCCGTTTCGCTTGCCGCTAAAAGGTTTGGCGACCTGGTTGCTTGCAAGGAATGCAGCATCAAAACGCATGAAGGCCTGAAACTTATGGAAATGCTAGGAGTGAAAAACGTTCCGGTCACAGTCATTGATGGCGAAATAAGCTTTGTATCAAACATTCCACCAAAAGATGTCATCGAAAAGGCCATCTTGAAAAAACTGCAATCCAAAGGCCTGATCAAATAAGCTATCCATGATCAGAACGCATGACTTCACATTTGCAAGCCTCAATGTTACGGCCAGTGACATTGAGGAGTTCATCGGTTACCAACCGGGCAGCAGCCTTGATGCGTTCAAAGACCATTATGAATCAGCCCTGGCAATAGCTGCTGGTGTGTGCCGCATCATTGGCGGATACCGCCTGTTTACTGATTTTGAAATCACAAAGAAAAACATTATCATTGATGGCTTATTGTTTTCAACCGGGGGCATTATTTCCCGCCAGCTAAAAGGCAGCTCTGGGATTGCTGTCTTTGTATGTACAGCCGGCCACGGAATTAGTGAGTTGGCGAAGGAAATGACCGCCTCAGGTGATGTGGTAATGGCATATATGTATGATGTGATTGGCTCTTTGTGTGCAGAAAAAGCAGCTGACAGGATGGAGGTTCTTTTGCTTAAAGAATCTGAAAACGAGGGTTTTGGCATCAGCAACCGCTGCAGCCCTGGTTATTGCGGCTGGGATGTCGGCGAACAAGGAAAGTTATTTTCGTTGCTGCCACAGGGCTTTTGCGGTGTTACATTATCAGCTTCATCACTCATGAATCCCATTAAATCGGTAAGCGGTATAATTGGTTATGGACAACATGCCGGAAAAGCAAAACGCCCTTGCAAACAATGCCACCAGGCCGATTGTACTTATAAAAGAATTTAACACCCAGATTAAGACCCCGACCATTCGGGAGCAATATTTTTGAATGATTATCACAAAATCAGCGACAATCTGCGAAAACAAATGAAACGATGAAAACAAACAACCATCTCACAGTAAAAACAGCCTGCCTGGCATTGATAACAGGCATTACGGCATTATTTTCGTCCTGCTCAGGAAGCGACAAAAATGAAACGAACGAAAAACCTGACTGGAATAATGAGATTATCTATCACGTGATGCAGCGCAGCTTTTTTGATTCATCCGGCGATGGGCACGGTGACCTGA
>SKOK01000209.1 GCA_007120085.1 Bacteroidales bacterium
AGTGTACTTAATATATTATGAAAAAAGCTGATTTTGAGCGTTCTCCGTTAAATGAACAGGTTTATGTAGTACTCGAAAGCGGTAAACCCATTACTGTCAGGCATTTTCTGCATTATTACATTAAACTATATTCTTATTCTGATTTTTTTGTTGAACTCTGGTACATTCCCGCCACCAATAAAATTCAAAAAGCAGAGGCATTAGGTATAGATGATGTATTGCAAATTTACAAAAACGATTTTGATATATCGGAGTTGATGAGATAGAGGTGTCAAAAACCTAACTTGGTATTACAGCCCATATTGATTGAAAGTAACATATTCAGAGAGGTAAGGATGACCCTTTTTCTGGATCTTGGCGGTTATCCCAAAATGAAAGCAAGGCAATGGTGTTTTCGCTCTTATGTATTTTGTAAAACAAATTGATTTGAGCAGTAATCTTAGCTATCCTGATGTCACGCTTTGATGAAGCTTTAAACATTTCGGGATATTCAGAAATTTCACGCTCATTCCATTGTTGTTCAAGCCAAACAATAATTGATTGAAAAGTCTCAGTTGCTTCAGGTGTCCATCTTATTTCTGCAGCCATTTTTCATATTTTGTCATCACATCCTCATGAGGTATAGTTTGACCCTTGGCAGCCTGTTTCAGACCCCTTTCTATGGATTTCTTTTGAAAATCAGGCAGCTGATCCCAAAAGTCCGGTTCATAGGTTTTTGATTGCAACAATGTCCTGATAGCTTCTAATAATTTCAAATCGTTGGCTTGATCAATGATTGCGTGAAGTTCTGATTTTATGCTTTGAATTTCCATGATGCTTTTTTACAAAAATAACTATTTTTTAATAGATAACAGCGAAAGCATTGATTTTAATGCACCGCCATTCTCGCTCCGGTTATCATTTTGTGTGCCACTCCAAATTCAAAAAGTTAACTATTTTTGCCGCAGAAAAAAAACTGATAACTTATGAAAACCAATCAAAAATTTATTACTGCATTGCTGATTATCGCATTGGGCACCTTTATCGCCCATGCGCAAACCGAACCCATCACGCTTGAAAAACTATGGTCGGAGCGCTATTTTTCACCCAAAACAATTTCTATGGGAAAGTCCATGCAGGATGGGCTTCATTACACCCTGATCAGCAATCGGACTGACATTCTTAAACACAGATACGATACGGGAGAACTTGTTGACACACTATTTAGCACCGGCGGCATCCTTGAGGATGAAGAGGGCAATCCGCTCAGGATTGACACTTATGCATTTTCCCCGGATGAAAGCAAACTGCTGGTAGGCGTGCACCAGGAGTCCATTTACCGTCGGTCGCGACGTGCCGAATACCATATATATGATATTGCCACACAAAGCCTGGCGCCACTATCGGAGGGTACAAAGCAGCGGCTTCCGGATTTTTCGCCTGATGGTACAAAAATTGCCTTCGTAAGGCATAACAACATATATGTCAAGGAACTGGATGCTGGCGAGGAATTTGCCATAACAACCGATGGCAAGCATAATCATATCATTAACGGTACGACTGACTGGGTGTATGAAGAAGAATTTTACCTTACAAAGGGTTTTGAGTGGTCGCCTGATAGCAGGCGCATCGCTTTTTTACGTTTTGATGAGAGCCATGTCAGGGAGTTTGTCATGATGAAATACGGGCAGCTTTACCCTGAAGAATACCGTTTCAAATACCCCAAAGCCGGAGAAGAGAACGCCGTGGTCACGCTACACATTCATGACCTTGTGAACGAAACAACAATTCCAGTAAACATTGGAGAAGAAACAGACCAGTATATTCCGCGCCTGAAGTGGACAACTGATCCGCAGCAATTGTCATTTCAACGTCTTAACAGGCACCAGAATCACCTGGAGGTCTTATTGGCTGATGCAGAAAACGGTGAGAGCGAGTTGCTTTATGAAGAAAAAAACCAATGGTACATTGCGGTTACTTTTGACCTGACCTTCCTGAAAGATGGACGTCATTTCATCATTTCAAGTGAGAAAAACGGTTACCGGCATCTCTATCTTTATGACATGGATGGCAGGCAGGTGCGGGCACTTACGTCCGGCAATTACGACCTGGACAGTTTCCTTGGCGTGGACGAGGAAAACGGTTTTGTTTATTATCTTGCACGGACAGGCTCGCCACTGACCAATGACCTTTACAGGGTTCGGCTTGACGGGCAGGGCTTATCGCGCCTAACACATTCGAGCGGAACACACAGACCTTCTTTCAGCAATGGCTTCCGCTATTTTATCAATAGCTATTCAACGGCATCATCACCACCAAAAATTTCAATTCACGAGGCTGATGGACAGCTGATTGATGTCCTGGAAAACAATGATACACTGGCGCAGCGAATTATTGATCATGGCTTTACGGAACCTGAGTTTTTTAGCATTACGACAAGTGATGGCATTTCGCTGAATGCACAAATAATCAGGCCACCCGATTTTGATGCTTCCAGGGAGTACCCTCTCTTAATGTATGTATATGGAGGCCCAAATCACCAGGCTGTCGTGGATAGCTGGAATGCCTTTAACGGGGTTTGGTTCCAGATGCTTGCACAAAAGGGCTATGTTGTTGTTACTGTTGACAACCGTGGCACAGGAGGCAGGGGGGAGGAGTTCAGGAAAATGACCTACCTGCAATTGGGTAAATATGAAACCATTGACCAGATAGAAGCTGCCATTTATCTCGGGGGTCTTGACTATATTGATGCATCACGCATTGCCATTTTCGGATGGAGTTATGGTGGTTACCTGTCATCGCTCTGCCTGGCCAAAGGTGCCGACCATTTTGCTGCCGCCATTGCTGTTGCGCCGGTTACATCCTGGAGATATTATGATACAATATATACTGAGAGGTATATGCGCACACCCCAGGAAAACCCTAATGGTTATGATGATAACTCACCCATCAACCACGTTGACAAGATCAGGGGCAACTACCTGCTTGTGCATGGCACTGCCGATGACAATGTGCACTATCAGAATACCTTAGAAATGGCTGCTGCCCTGATCGATGCCGGTGTGGATTTTGAGTTGATGATTTACCCTGATCACGATCACGCAATCTTTACTGGTAAGGCCCGCCTGCACTTGTATCGTTTGATGACTGATTTCCTTGACAGAAGCATTGGCAATTAAGGCGATATTGTTAATTATGAAAGAAAAAATCTCAATTTACCATTTGGATTATATAAAAAATAATTAACTTTGCAACCGCTTTAGTGAAAGCATATTGATTTATCCTATTAATAATCAGAGAAAAAAGAGGTAAATATGATTATTGTTCCTGTAAAAGAAGGCGAAAACATTGACCGCGTTTTGAAAAAGATGAAGCGTAAGTTTGAGAAGACAGGTGTTCTCAGGGAACTGCGTGATCGTCAAAAATTTACTAAGCCATCAGTAAAAAAGCGTGAAGAGAGGCTAAAAGCGATTTATATTCAAAAGCTACGAGACCAGGCGGACAATATGTAGGCTTCCCCTGTTTTTTTAATGCTTTTTTTGGAAGAAATTTTTGCAAATGCCAATTTTTTGGCATATCTTTAAACAAAAGTTTCTTCTTTTTCTTTTCATATGAGCGCATATTCAAATCAATTTTTGGAGTATCTTTTGCAGGTGAAGCGATATTCGCAGCATACGCTTTTGTCGTACCGGATTGATTTAAAGCAGTTTGAAGATTTTACTACTGAAAGGTTTGGGGTAAATGGGATGGAGGAGGCTGACTCCTCGATGGTCAGGACCTGGTTTGCGGAGTTGATGGATTCGGGTATTGCCCGCAGCACTTTCAACAGGAAAAGGTCGGCTTTGCGTTCAGCATATAAGTATATGTTGTCGGTTGGTTTGATTCAGAAAAGTCCGATGGATAAGCTGGCGGCGGTAAAAAAGGACAAACGTTTGCCTGTTTACGTGGAGGAAGACAAACTTGGGGATCTGCTGGATCCGGATAATTTTGGCAGTGATTTTGAGGATTTGCGTGATTTGTTCATACTTGAGTTGCTTTACGGAACGGGGATGCGGCTTTCTGAGCTGATAGGCTTAAAGCACACCGACATTGACGAGGGGAGGCGCTTGATAACAATCACCGGAAAGGGGAATAAACAGCGCGTAATGCCATTGATGCAGCGAATTCTTGATATTTACAGGGCCTACGACAAGGGAAAACGCTTGAAATTCGGGGATCAGCCAGGCCGTTGGGTATTTGTTACGAACAAGGGGAAGCAACTTTATCCCCGTTTTATCTACCGCAAGGTAAATCATTACCTTGGAACGGTTACGACGCGGGCAAGGAGAAGTCCGCACGTGATGCGCCATTCATTTGCAACGCATATGCTGAACCGGGGTGCTGATCTGAATGCGATAAAAGAGCTGCTGGGGCATGCAAGTTTAGCAGCCACACAAGTATATACACACAATACAATTGAACAAATAAAACAAGTTTATAAACAAGCCCACCCGAAGGCGTAAATTATGGAGGAGTAATTATTATGGAAGTGACTATCAGTTCGATTCATTTTAAAGCAGATGTTAAACTGGAAGATTTCATCAGGGAGAAGACAGCGAAGCTGGGTAAGCTTTTTGATGGTGTGATAGGTTGTGATGTTGTGTTGCGACTGGATTCAGCATCTAATAATGAAAATAAGATAGCAGAGATCCGTGTAATGATTCCGGGCAATGATTTGTTTGCCAAGAAACAGTCCAAGAGTTTTGAAGAAGCGGTTGACAACGCTGTGGATGCTTTGAGGCGCCAGGTGCGGCGACATAAGGAAAAACTCAGGGGTTTGTAATCGCCCTATGTTTTTTTTTAAAAAAAAATTGATATTTTTTGGTGGTTAATATTTTTTTTGTACATTTGCAGACCTTTTTGCAAGGCATTTATTTTGCAAATGAACGCATGCCGATGTAGCTCAGTTGGTCAGAGCAGCTGATTTGTAATCAGCTGGCCGGGGGTTCGAATCCCTCCATCGGCTCTTTTTTTTTGAAAAATTAATTCTGGGGGGGTTCCAGAGCGGTCAAATGGGGCAGACTGTAAATCTGTTGGCTAAGCCTTCGGAGGTTCGAATCCTTCCCCCCCCACTAAGCAAGCGGAAATAGCTCATCTGGTAGAGCGACAGCCTTCCAAGCTGTAGGTGGCGGGTTCGAGTCCCGTTTTCCGCTCTAGAAGCCGGTCGCCGATGTAGCTCAGGGGTAGAGCGTTTCCTTGGTAAGGAAGAGGCCACGGGTTCAATTCCCGTCATCGGCTCAGAGATGAAATTAATCAGATTGTTGAATCACTATTTATAATTAAACCTAAACACCAATTAAAA
>SKOK01000322.1 GCA_007120085.1 Bacteroidales bacterium
ACTCTACTAATTTATCTATAATACAGTATTATAGTATAATATGAATAACAATTAAAGTTATTATTGATAAAATATTGCGATAAACATATGTAAACAGAATGTATTGTGTAGGTGTAAATTAAATTGTAATTATTTTTTGTAATTTTACACACAAATGTTTTTGCGTATATAAATGTGAACTCAATGCTTTCCAGGATAAAAATAGTTATCGATTCACAAAACCTGAGTCCTTCGCGTTTTGCTGACTACATAGGTGTGCCTCGTGCAACCATTTCCCATATATTGTCTGGCAGAAACAAAGCAAGTCTTGAGGTTGTACAGAAAATCCTTGAAGCCTTTCCGCGCATTAGTGCTGATTGGCTGGTTCTTGGAAAGGGCAGCCAGGCAAATAAACCGCATGATTTATTTACTGAAGTGGAAAACGCTACCCGGGAAAACGAGCAATTGCTAAAACACAAGGGAATTGAAGAACCGGAATTGCCTGATACAGTTCAGCCAGATACGAAAAGCGTGCACGAAGGCAAGGGCGAGGAAGTATTTAAAAAAGATGTTGTTACGCAAGTTGCGAGCCAGGCCAAACAAGTGCTGAATAATGACAAACAATCAGTTAAAGTCATTGTATTATACGCTGATGGCTCTTATGCAGAGTATTTTCCGGAAAAATAAGCCATATGTGCCATTAACATTCATGAAATCTCTCCATTTCTGAAAAGAAAAAGTTCGCTTCCCTGATCGCATTTTCGTCAGAATCTGAGCCGTGTACGGCATTCATTTCAACGCTGGCGCCAAATAACTTCCTGAGGGTGCCTTCAGCTGCCACCTTTGGGTCGGTGGCGCCAATAAGTTTACGATAGCTTTCTACTGCGTTTTCTTTCTCAAGAAGTGCTACTACCAAAGGGCCATCTGACATAAAGACCACCAGTTTTTTATAAAAATTTTTACCCTTGTGTATCGCGTAAAACTCCTCAGCCTGGCACCTGGTCAGCTTGATGTATTTCATTGCGATGATCCTGAATGAAGCTTCATTGATTCGGGCAAGGATGGGACCTACATACCCATTCTTTACTGCGTATGGTTTGATGAGTGTTAACGTAATGTTGCCTTTCATTGGTTTATGGTTACTGGTTACTGATTGCTGGTTCGGAGTTCGGTATCCCCACGTTGGCATTTGTAAAGTCCCTAAAAATCCCATCTTCGCTTCCGACTACTCCATGATACTAATGCTTCAGGCTTTATGCTTATCATTATTATGCCTGACAATCCGCCACTGCTTTTAATATTGAATTAAATTCACTATATCTGATTTAATGAAAAGTTGATAAGCGTTGCCAATATTAAGAATAATTTATTTTAAAACGAAATAATGCGGCCATTTTTTTTACCTTTGTGCTTTCTATGCAAAACAAAAAATCTTTGGAAACAGCTTTAATCAGCAGCTTGCAAGAGTTGTTAACAGACAGGCAAAGGCAAATCAGTATCGTCGTACATACCAATCCGGATGGAGATGCTATTGGGTCTGCTTTGGGCTTTTTTACTGTTTTACATAGATTGGGATATTCGAAGGTGTCTGTGATTGCTCCCAACGCTTATGCTTCATTTTTACATTGGATGCCTGGTAACGATCATGTGATCATCGCGTCAGAAAAGCCCGGAGTTGCAAAGGCTGCCATTTCAAATGCCCATTTGTTATTCTGCCTTGACTTCAATGGATTCTCTCGTGCTGAACAGCTTGAGAATGCATTGGCAAACAGCAAGGCAATCAAAATCATGATTGACCATCACCCTCAGCCTGAGAAAGGGTTTGATCTCATTTTTTCTGACACCGGGGTAAGCAGCACAGCCGAGCTTATCTATGAGGTGATTACAGCTCTTGGCCACGAGGATGCCATTGATCTGGATGCTGCACAATGTCTGTACGCCGGCATCGTAACTGATACCGGCTCTTTCAGCTTTTCCTGCAACAATCCGCGCACCTACGAAATTACTGCCCGGCTGATTGGCAAAGGTGTTGACGGTGCCCACATCCAGCGCCTGATTTACAGTACATACAGTGCCCAACGCATGCGCCTTTTGGGTTTCTGCCTTTCTGAAAAATTGGTCGTGCTCGAGCAGCATCACACTGCATACATCAGCCTGACAAAGGATGAAATGCAGCGTTTTGATCACAAGGAAGGCGACACAGAAGGCATCGTTAATTATGCACTAAGCATCAAAGGCATTCGTATGGCCGCATTATTCGTTGAAAAGGATGACTGCATAAAACTATCATTAAGATCAACGGACCCAGTCGATGTAAATATATTTGCACGGGAACATTACAATGGAGGAGGACATAAAAATGCCGCAGGCGGTAAAAGTTTTACTGATATGCATAATACCTTAATGAAGTTTGAAGTTTTGGTTAGCAGAGAATTTATTTAATCATGGGATCAAATCACATCTTATATAAGCTTTTTTTTGTGGCCTTCTTAATGATGATGGTTTTTCTCGTTTCCTGCACACAGGAAGATGAGTTGCATGATACAACCAATATCAGGGAGCTTCAGGATGCTTTCATAGAGAGTAATATATACCTGATTGGGCTCGAAGATGAGGTCATTGAAGATTTCCTTGCGCGCTATGGGTGGGAAATGCACAAAACAGGTTCTGGTTTGAGATATAGAATCGACAGGAGGGGAGAAGGTCCTCTTGCATCCTATGGGAATCTGGCTGTCATTGAGTATGACGTGTTTCTGATCACCGGCGATAAGGTTTATTCTTCCGAAAAGCTTGGGCCAAAATCATTTACCGTAGGCCGCGGTGGGGTGGAGAGTGGACTGGAGGAGGGAATATTGCTTATGAATAAAGGTGCAAAAGCATCCTTTATCATGCCCTTTCACCTGGCGCATGGTGTTCCTGGCGATGGAGATAGAATACCTAAACGAGCAAGTATCATATACCAAATTGAACTAATAGATCTTTTGTGAAAACTTAATTTTATATCTTATGAAAAATGCCAAATACCTGATTATCATTTTCGTTATTGCCAGTATGGCCGCTTGTGGTCTCGGTAACGATAAAAGCTTTAAAGAAACTGAAAGTGGTCTGAAATACCTTTTCCACATCTCCGATGGTGATGAAAAGCCACAGATAGGTGATATCCTAAGCATGCAAATGATTTACACCGTTGAGGACACCGTGCTCTTTGACAGCCGTTTGTCTGAAATGCCCGTATATATCCCGTTGCTGGAGTCGCAGTATCCTGGCGATATTTATGAAGCCATGGGCATGATGGCTGTGGGCGATAGCGCCACTTTTAAAATGAATGCCGCTGATTTCTTTATGTACACAGCCGGCATGATGGAACTTCCACCATTCATCACCCAATCCAGTGAACTGATTTTTGACATCAAGCTGCTGAAAGCGATGGATGAAGAGGGCTTTGCCGTTGAGGAGCAAAGGATGATGGAAGAGCAAATGGCAAAAGACTTGCTCCGTGCCGAGCAGGAAGAAGAACTCAGACTTGAATACATTGCCGAAGAAGGAATAACTGTTACACCCACAGAAAGCGGATTGTATTATATTGAAATAGAAGCAGGTAATGGCCCTGCAGCTCAGCCAGGCAGTATGGTTTCCGTGCATTATGAAGGACGCCTGCTCGACGGCTCAGTATTTGATTCATCTCATGACAGGGGAGAACCTATTGAATTTATCCTTGGACAAGGATGGGTTATCCCCGGCTGGGACGAAGGCATCGGGATGATGCGTGTCGGTGGCAAAGCAAGACTCGTAATCCCTTCGCACCTTGGATATGGCGACAGGGGCGCTGGTCCAATGATTCCTGCCTACAGTACGCTGGTTTTTGATGTGGAACTGGTGGATGCCGGTGAACCACAATAATCTTTTTGCTTTAAATTTGTGTTCCGGAAACCTATTTAATGTGAGATGCCATGATTGAAAATAAACATTTCAGGGTCCTGAAGGTGTGCATTTTGATGTCTTTTTTTATCATTGGATGCAAAGTCCAGGTAATTACAGAACCCAAAAAGCCAATCGAAAAGGATGAGGCCGAGGTTATGGTTGAGCCCGAATACATTGAGCGGGAAACAGTGAAGGGCGGTCTCGAATATGCTTTGATCAAAAGCGGTGACGGGGCACACCTGGATGCTGAGATGCATGTTAGCATCCATTATACTGGTTACCTGGAAGAGGATATGTCTGTTTTTGACAGCTCCCATCAAAGAGATGAACCGATCTCATTCATTTTGGGAAGGAACATGGTGATCGCAGGATGGGAAAAATTGCTCCCCGGATTGAGGGTAGGAGACCGGGCACGCCTATGGATACCCTACGAAGATGCTTATGGAGAAGAAGGACGGGGCCCAATTCCTCCAAGCGCCAACCTCATATTTGATGTCGATATCCTTGATGCACGCGATGTTCTGGTTCCTGAGAAATTTGATGTTGTCTATCCGGACACCATTGAAACTGATTCAGGGTTAAAGGTTTACATTGTTGAGAAGGGCACCGGAACCAGCCCTGTCCAGGGCGATTTGCTAACCGTCCATTATTCAGGTTACCTGGAAGACGGCAGCCTGTTTGATTCCTCCGTGCAGCGTGAAATCCCACTGCGCTTCGTGCTTGGCACCGGACAGGTTTTGAGAGGCTGGGACGAAGGATTTATGTTGCTGAACAAAGGCAGCAAGGCACGAATGGTTCTGCCACCGCACCTTGGATATGGAGAGCGTGGTTCCGGTCCGATACCACCCGGCGCCACACTCATCTTTGATGTGGAGCTCATTGAAATAAATAATCAGTAGTAAGATATTATTAATTGGAGTTATGGAATTGTTGCAAATAAGCTGGGATGCCAGCCCCGAAATATTTCGAATTGGTAGTTTAGCAGTACGGTGGTATGGACTGTTCTGGGCATTATCCTTCTATCTGGGTTATGAAATGATGACCCGGATATTCAAGAATGAAAACATCGCGCTCAATAAAGCCGACTCTTTGCTGATTTACATGGCTGCTGGGAGCATCATTGGTGCCCGCCTGGGTCATTGTTTCTTCTACGACTGGGATTACTACTCTTCCAACCTGATTGAAGTACTTTACATCTGGCAGGGAGGGTTGGCAAGCCACGGTGGCGCTATCGGCATTGTGATTGCATTGTGGTTGTATCGACGAAAATTCCCTGAAATTTCATATATGTGGTTGCTTGACAGGCTTGTCATTCCGATTAGCCTGGCTGCTTTCTTTATCAGAATGGGAAACCTCATGAATTCTGAAATTTATGGAATAGAAACTGCGTTGCCCTGGGGTTTCATTTTTGAAA
>SKOK01000057.1 GCA_007120085.1 Bacteroidales bacterium
AAAACCTTTGGATACTATTTAACAACCAGCTTCTTTGCAATAATGACCGGGCTTTTTATGGTAAACCTGCTTAAGCCGGGAAAAGGTGCCGATCTGGGCTTAAGTGGTGTTATTGAGGGGCTGGATGTAGGAGCTGAAACCTTCGGTCAGACATTAATCAACATCATACCGGTCAACATCATCGAGGCGATGGCCACAGGTGATATGCTCTCCATCATCTTTTTTGCCATATTATTCGGATTTTTCACCACACGTGTAAAAGCATCCTACCGCAAACCCATCGAAAAAACTTTCAATGCTATCTTTGAAGTAATGATGCAACTCACCATGTTTGTGATCAAGTTTACGCCACTGGGTATTTTCGGCATTGTTTCAGGCATCGTTAGCGAGCATTCTGACAACCTCCTGCCTGTCTTTAACAGCATGGGCGTGTATATGCTGGCCGTGATTGGTGCCCTTTTGATTCACTCTGTGATCACCCTGCCGCTAATTGTGCGGTTCATTGGACGGGCCAACCCTGTCAAGCACTTTCGTTGCATGTCGGTGCCGTTGTTAACTGCTTTTTCCACGTCAAGCAGCAATGCAACACTACCGCTGACCTTAAAAGCGGTGGAGCACAACAGCGGTGTCTCGAACGAAACCACAGGCTTTGTGTTGCCCCTGGGTGCAACCATAAACATGGATGGCACGGCATTGTATGAGTGTGTGGCAGCCTTGTTCATCGCGCAGGCGTATGGCATTGAACTAAGCTTGCTTCAACAGGGCATTGTGGTGCTTACGGCACTGCTGGCATCGATTGGAGCCGCAGGCATACCAATGGCTGGCCTTGTGATCATTACCATCATACTAACAGCCGTCGGGTTACCACTTGAAGGGGTTGGACTCATCCTGGCCGTTGACCGGATCCTGGATATGTTCCGTACCACGGTTAATGTTTGGAGCGACTCTTGCGGTGCCGTAATCATTGCCCGGTCTGAAGGAGAAACGCTGAACGTTTAGATTGCAAGATACCCTTAAGCTTTCAATACAATTCTTGAATTGAATTTGATTTATTCTGACAGAAACGAGGAGGCTTTACACTAATTTTGCGCCATTGGCATTAGCTGTTTTACAATGACAAACATAGTCAAAGATAATCTTTTTGGTATCACCTTGCCGCAGCTTGAAAGCCTTGTGGATCAGCATAAGTGGCCCAAATTTGCAACCAGGCAAATTGCAGAATGGCTTTACAGGCATCATGTCACGGATTTTTCCGAGATGAGCAATCTTTCCATAAAAATCCGGAATGAATTATCAGCATCTTATGCATTGAACTGTCCTGCCCCAGCACGTGAGCAGGTGTCTGCTGACGGAACAAAAAAATATTTATTTGCTTATCCGGGCAAAGGCCACATAGAAAGTGCATATATTCCTGAAGGCAAGCGTCATACCTTATGTGTTTCGTCGCAAGTCGGATGCCGGATGGGCTGCAGCTTTTGCATGACAGCCCGCATGGGTTTCAAGGGAAATCTTTCTGCTGGCGAAATCCTGAACCAGGTGCGCAGCATTCCTGAGCGAGACCTGCTCACAAACATAGTTTTTATGGGAATGGGTGAACCACTCGATAACCTGGAAAATGTGCTGCAAAGTCTGGATGTGCTTACCGCTGAGTGGGGCTATGGAATGAGTCCGCGGCGTATTACTGTTTCAACAATAGGGTTGGTGCCTGCAATGCTGGAATTCCTTGAAAAAAGCCGGTGCAACCTGGCTGTCAGCCTTCACTCTCCCTTTGATGAGGAGCGAAGAAGCCTCATCCCAATGGCAAAAGCACACAAGCTTGACGACATACTGGATGCCATCAGGCAATTCCCCATAGAAAAACAACGCCGCGTTTCTTTCGAATACATTGTATTTAAGGACTTAAACCACAGTCATCACCATGTAAAAGCCTTATCCAGGGCACTCAACGGGATCCGCTGCCGAATTAACCTCTTGAGTTTTCACCCAATACCAGGAAGCCCCTTAAACAGTCCGGAGACAACAATAATCGAAGATTTCCGTGATGCACTGGAAAGGAAGGGCATTGTGACCACCATCCGCAAATCTCGTGGGCAAGATATTCAGGCAGCCTGCGGTTTGTTGTCCTCTTCTGAAAATAAATAACCTCAGCAAACACCTGTCCCTCTTGCAAGGCAGATGACTTCCAAACCTGGGAGCAATGTCGTTGCTTTTTTGATTTTTATGCAGAGAAACCTTCGAACTTCCAGCCTCAAACTTCGAGCTTCAATCTTTAATAATTGACTTCCTATGTGTCTTAAAACACATTATTCATCGGTAAAATGAACCATGAAAGCATCATTTCATAGTAATTTATTATTTTTTGAGGATATATTCAATGCGTTTGGTATTTTCCAAAGTTGCTGATTATAAGCACTATATATTTACATATCTTACCACTAAAGTATAAATTTTTACCGTTTACGATTTTAGTGCATTTAATTCTTTGTTTAGTAGTTTATATGTTATATTTTTGCGACATAAAAATATCTTAAAATTCTGCTACAATGATAGAAAGCTTTAATAATGGGCTATGGGTTCGTGGTAAACAGAAAATTCAATTTGTCCCATATGATAAAATAACACATATTATATTTTGTGAAGGTGTTTCTGAAATCAGGATAGGACAAAAGATCGTAAAGAAAATACACCAGCCATTAATCGTTATGGAAAAGCTATTTCCTGAAAACACTTTTTTCCGGATTCACCGCAATTTCATAATTAACAAAGCCTTCATTGATAGTTATGATCCTGATGGCAAATATATTTCCTGTACCCATGGGGAGCGTTTACCGGTTTCACGTAGAAAAAGTAAGCTTTTGCAAATTTTTATAAACAATTAATTAACAAGCAAAATGATAAAACCAGAAAGTTCATTGAGTTCTTTTTCCAGCAAAGAAGACATAGACTATGTTTTCTTGTTTAAGGGCTATACTATTGTTGTAAACGAAAATGGCTCAAACGAAGTCGTTGATCTGCCAATGACCAGGGTGGAAGAGATGCTCAAAGACCGTCACTTTTTCAGGATACATCGCTCGTATCTTGTTAACTTACGCCGAATCACAGAGATGGAAATCAAAAACAAGCAACTTCTGATACGAATGAGAGGCCACGCGCTGCCTGTATCGCGCCGAAAAAAGAAACAATTGCTCGATCTTCTGGGTGCAGTAAATTAGTTTAAAATGCATTTTTCCGCTCAGATTTGTGAGGTTTAAAATATTTCCCTATATTTAGAGTGGGAAAATGATCTGCCTGGAGTTTAATCAAAAAAAACTTCAGGCAGATATAATCGACTTTTCCCTTCAAGTGATTACGTTCTTAGTTTTCATTTAAAAGGAGGGTGTCTAATGAAAAACTTATTACATGATTATTTCCTGTTTACAGGAAAAGCAATGGCTTTGTTTTCTTTTTTAATTATTGCCCAACCCATCAATGGCTATGGGTTCAATGGTCATGAGAGAGGTGGCGCCAATGTCGGTTCTGAAAATGACAAAACTGAAATATACAGTTATGACATTGATGCCAGGACTGTTGTTGGTGCCGGTGCTACAATGATTGAAAATCATTTAAAGCATGTCATTACATCTTTGCGCCTCATTGCTGCTGCTCCCAGTACCCGAAGCGGTATCTGGCCGGAGATTAGGCCTGGATTGCAAATGCTCACTGAATCAGTACCAGGTGCCGCACTTTATATTGAACCTGATGGTGGATACTATAGCGTTGACAGGGGTTACACGGGATTAAACCTGTCAGACAGGGATTACTTTGAACCGCTGTTCAACAAACAGGAAATTCACGGTGCGCTCATTTATAGTCGGTCAACAGGCAAAAAATCAGTCCTGGTCGCCGTGCCGGCCATAGAAAATGATGAAGTCACCGGAGCCGTCGCATTGTCCATCTTTCTTGATGACTTCCAGGAAATGATATCCGAATCGTTAAATTTACCACCAGATTATTTGTGGTATGTCCTGGATGAACAAGGCAGCACAGTGCTGCATCCACGCTCTGACTTTGTTTTTATGTACCCCGCCGAGGAAGGCGGTCCTTCCATGCTGCAAGCCGTTCAAACCATCACAACAAAAAATGAGGGAAATACCAGTTATGACTTTGCCGGACGCAGCACCCATGTACTTTTCAAAAAAATCCCTTTCAACAACTGGCGAATCATTCTTGGCAAAATAGGTGAACAAAAAGCGGATGAATATATGCCGGCAGCCTATGAAACCCTTGATAATCTGAAATCAACCGTCAATTTACATCTTAAAGAGATGGACAAAAGCCTTGACAATTTAATAAAAACATTCAATGGACGTTTTCCACCCGAGCACGTTGCAAGAAATGGCTTCAGGAATGTTTACCAGCAAAATAAATATGTGGTAAGCATCTCACTGATCGATACTGAAGGAAAAATCGTTTTGGCTGAACCATCCGACTTTCATCCAACTCAGGGAATGAGCATACGTGACCAGGAAAGTTTTTTTATAATGCAAAAAAACAAAGCTCCACTGCTTAGCAGCTCTTTCATTGCCATGGAAGGATTTGATGCCGTATGCTTAAAGTACCCAATTACGGATGAAAAAGGAAACTTTCACGGCTCAGTCAGCCTGCTGATTCGTCCTGATGTAATGATAGAAGAAATTGCCGCTCCATACATCGCTGAAACAATTTATGAACCCTGGATCATCGAACCCGATGGTCGCATCATATTCGATAAGTCATTTGATGGAACAGGAAAAATGCTTTTCCTGGATTACAGGTTTGAGGAAATGAAAACGCTGCTTGAACTCGGTGAAAAAATTTCAAACAATGTGTCCGGACAGAGTGATTATGTTTATGCACCTCCCGGAAGTGATGAAAAAGAAGTAAAAATGGCTGTCTGGGATACCGTAAGAATGCATAAAACTGAGTGGAGGGTCATCATTTCTTATAAACCCTATGACTAAAAAACTGTTTACCTATAAAACAGCTTGTCATTATTTTGCCATAAGGCATTCTGAAAACATCAGTAAATGAGGTTCATCTTACTAACCTTGTTCTCCGTTTTTTTGACCCCTTCGTGTCAAAGCATTCTAATGCCCAAAGTTGATACTTCAACAATGAGCAGGTCCCTCGTTGCAACACCCGGACTAAGCAACTATGAGTACGCTCGAAGACTGCAAAAAGATGGATGGCCAGTTGCTGAACTGAACACAGCTGAACACAGTCATTATTTTGATGATGATGAGAAAAACATTATTCTTGCA
>SKOK01000126.1 GCA_007120085.1 Bacteroidales bacterium
AATTTCAACCCTCAGCGCCGGCGTTCAAACTGATCTCCGAACAAACAATGAAAAACCCATCAAAGCCTTCCAGCTCAGCATCCTGCCCTTTATTGGCACGGATGGCACCGACGTTATAAACTACCGTTATCGCTTCAGCCTGAACCTGTTTGCCGGCATCAACGGGGGTGTTGAAGGCATTGAGGCCGGATATTTCATGAACATCAACCGCGGCAACGTCAAGGGTTTCCAGGGTGCGGGATTCAGCAACCTGGTGATTGGCCATGTGGAAGGCTTCCAGGGTGCTGGTTTTGGCAATGTTGTCAGGGGCGATGCTTCTGGTTTCCAGGGCGCAGGGTTCATGAATGTGATAAATGGAAATGCGACCGGCGTTCGTGGCGCAGGCTTTATGAATGTGATCCGCGGCAACAAAAGCGGACTGATGGGAAGCGGCTTCATGAATGTCATTGGCGGTGATGCACAGGGCATTGCCGGAGCAGGCTTCGGCAACTTTTACCGGGGCGATTTCGCAGGCATCAGCGCAGCAGGCTTCATGAATACGATCGGTGGCAGCCAGGCCGACGGCCTGCACGTCGCAGGATTCGCCAACGCCTATAACGGTGTGGCACGCGGTTTTATGGTAGCAGGATTCGGAAACTTCGCCAAAGAGCTCGTTCAGGGGACGCAACTGGCCGGATTTATGAACACCGCCGGCGACCTGCAAGGGCTGCAGGTTTCAGGCTTCATCAACGTAGCCCGCAAGGTGGAAGGCATACAGCTGGGGTTTATCAACGTATCAGACACCATCAGCGGTGTACCCATCGGATTTCTGAGCATCACCCGCAAAGGCGGCCTGCGGCAGTTTGAACTGGCCGCATCAGACGCCCTCATCACCAGCCTGTCGTTCAAAATCGGCGTGCCGGCATTTTATAACATCTTCAGCATAGGCTACCTGCCATTGCACGAGGAAATTGAATGGGCTACCGGCTACGGGATAGGCTCAAACCTGGAACTGACCGAAAAGAACAAAATGCAAATAGAGCTTCACAGTTATCAACTGCACCGCCGTGATGAATGGTGGGAAAGCGCCTACAACCATCAACTGAATGAGTTAAGAATCCTGTTTTCTCATCGGACAAACACAAATTTTGAATGGTTTGCCGGGCCGGTCATCTATAACCAATATTTCAGGGACAAAGATACACTTGCTGAATTTGAAGATATGAGCGTTGCACCATATACCATCTTCAAAAATGAGCGAATGGACCATGTTTCACAATGGTGGGCAGGCGTGAGGGGCGGCGTGCGCTGGGTGATCAGGTAGGACATACTCCGTTTGCTGGATAATGATTTTGAAACGCAAGTATTAAACCAAAACAAGGTTCTACTGTTTATTCATTGTAGTCGCAGTTCTGCATTAACCAAAAACCAACCACATGAACCCTACAATCATTGCCCGTGCCAAAGAGCTTCTGAAAAAAGGCAAATCGCGCCAGGAAGCTTTTGAAATCTTAAAAGAAGAGCAAAAGCTGGCCAAGGATGTGGCTGAAGTCCTCAACTACCTTCCGGCAAAGAAGAGTATCCGGAAGTACCGGCCCTGGGGCATTGCACAGGCGGCTTTGCTCTGGATATTAGGTACATTGGTCGTATTTGCCGGCTATTCGGAAGGATATATCTCCGCAATCCCCACACTCATTGCCATCGCCTATTTTGGATTCCTAATCCAGGCCTCCGCCAGGATGCAGATGAAGTTTTATCCCTGGATCACATTCCTGATGATCATCTCCATCATTTCAGGGGCAGTGATCCTGATCGCTGAGCTTGCCAGCGTTCAGCTTTATGAAGCCATTGGTTTCTTTGCGCTGTCATTGATTATCCTGGCATTCTCAATCTGGCTCGACAAAAAAGTTGTTCCAAAGGCCAAAGAGATCAGGGAAACATACACGGATGCCACTGGCCGGCAGCGACTGAGGCTGCGCTATGAATTTGAAGATTAAATATCCGTCAGCTAAAGCAGACGGCAATAGATATAATTGCCAGGATGTAGTGTGTCCATTGCCGTTGGCTTCAGCCAACGGACAGGAAATGCCACAACTCCCAGGGGGGCTTTAGCCCCATATAGGATATACCACAATCATCAAAACGGCACCACCGCCCTTACCCTGTAATATAGCTCAGTGTGATCATCCTTGCCAAGATGTTCGACAGGCTGCGCCAAACCGAGGCTGTGCACGATCTGCAACCCACCGAAGTCCAGCACGTTTTTCAGCTCCAGGCCGGCACCAGCGCGCTGAACGGTACCATTTCCGTTTTCGAATGCATCATTCCAGACAATTCCTGCATCAGCAAAGGCCGTGAGTGTAGTGCGCCCCAGCGATACAATGCCAAGCAACCTGGTATCCAGGTCATCCAGGAAAGGAATGCGATATTCTACCGTTCCAAACAAAAGACGATCACCGGCAACATAGTCGCGGTAACCACGAACACGCTCTGCATCAGCATACAGCACGTCCACCTCGCTGAGCATTCCACCAAACTGTATGTCGTCAAACCGGCTCAGCCCGATGTAGTCCTGCGGAAAGGCATCGCCCCATTGTGCTATTGCCCTTCCATACAGGTAAAAGCGCTGGTCACCGAGGCCCGGCAGTATCACGTAGGCCATCAGGTCGGGCCGGATATATTCGGTATCACCACCAAAACTTGCGGAAGCCATTGTAACCCGGGCATTGACGCCAAAGCCCGACAACGGATGTATCACATTATGTGCGTAGGGTTTTTGCTTGCTGATACGCAAACCCAGGCGCACATCCTGCTGCCAGCCGCTGAGCGGCATGCCCAGGGCATCATCAGTGACACCCCTGTCCCAGAAACGCTCAGCATCGGTATATTCATATCTTAGACGCCCATATAAGCTTGTACTTACAAAATCATTGTCAATCCAGTCGCGGGGCAATGTGGCCATCAAATAACCCCCGGAGTTGGTAGTGACCAGGTAATCATCATCATAAAAACGGCCGGTAAAATTGTTATGATACAGGTTCAGGCTGAGCGACGGACTGAAGCTGTTGTTGATATAACTCAGGAAGACGAGGCTGTTGTCGCTGAATTCAGAAAAGGACATCACAGCAGCCATTGAGATCATATGCTTTGAAAGGGGTTCGCTGAATACAGACACTACCCCGAGCCCAAAATCATTGCGGCTCGTAAAAAAAGGAATGGGCAGAGTCGAGACATGCGAAATGTTTCGCCAGGGCTGGTAGCTGTATCGGTCACTGATCAGGTCCTCACCAGGAGCAATCTGCGAAGGGATCACATGTTGCGGTTGCTGTGTCAGCCATTTTGTATAAGACTTATTCATATTTATGTCCGGTTCACCCATCCGCCGGGAGGCATCGATGCGACGTACCTGGTTGTTGCGCTTGGTGTCGGAACTGTTTATCACAAAAGTGCCCTGGCTGTGGAGCGAATCGGGTGGCAACCATTGCATGGCCATGGCACCGGTAAAAAGTGCCGTGATGCGTTCATATTTTGCATCCTGACTGAAGGGATCTAACACAAAGATATTGGGAACCTGGTCGCGCAGGCTGGTATATGCCAGCAGCTTGCCGTCGGGGCTCCAAACGGGATTGCGGTCATCGTGCGCAGCATCGGTAAAAATTTTTTCTTCTCCACTTTCGATATCTAACACAATTAAGAAACGACTGCCATCGGCCTCGAAGCGTGCAAAGGCAAGGTGGATACCATCAGGATGCACGGCCAGGCGACCCAGCTGCACGTCGCCTTCATGACCAGTCAGACGATGTTCCTCACCCGTTTCCATGTCGCGGTAAAACACATTGCCCGTGCCTGCCTCATTAACCACATAGTAAAGCCTGTCCCCAACAGCCGAGAACTGCGGATAGGAAGCGCGCCGCGAATGCGTCAGGCGCTCCCTTTTGCCGGTTTCAACATCAATAAGATATATGTCATTGAGCAAGGATCCGTGCCTGCCCCTGCTCAACGAGGCAAAGGCGATCTTTTCTGCATCAGGGTTCCAGCTGACAGGTGTCTGGATGCTACCCTCATGCAACACCCGCCTGCTGCGCAGTGTGTCATTGGTGATGACGGCCAGTTGCTGGTAGGGTTGCTCACGAGATACGAGTCCGACAGTAGCAATATGCAGCGTATCTGGACTGTATTGTACGTCGCTGATAAACAGGCCCGGGATTTTTTCAGCATCAACGCCAAGTGAATCGCTGCGCTCCATTTGTGCGGCCAGGCTGTGGTAATAGATGTTCATATGCCTGCGCCACTCTTCTTCAAAATCGCGGAACGATTTCTCGGTGACTTCTTCAAAAGCCTTTTTGAAGCTATGCACGCGCAGCAATCCGCCCAGCGGCTCCTGGCGGTGCGCCAGGATATCAGCCACCAGCGAATCTCCATAGGCAGAGGCAAAATAGCGCAGCTGCGCATTGCCGGCAGCGTACATCAGTGGGCCGTTGAGCATCGACGTGCCATCAGTGTATGAAGGCCTGCCATCATAAAAAGCCCGTCGCAGCAAAGCATCGCCCCGCAGGGCATGCCAGGGCTCCGTATAATACTGCGCAATACCCTCCGTCCACGGCACGGGCAGTGAAGGCGCAACAGCCAGGGTACCAAGCAAGGGAATGTTTGACCTCACTGCTTCAAAATGAAAGATGTGCGCCAACTCGTGCGCAATCACTGTTCTCATCCACTTCTCAGGGCCACTCCAGCCCTCAGCTACCTGGTTGAGGTTTACCCAGATGTTAGTATATGCCCGCGGAAACGGAACCGCAAAGCCGTTCATGATCTCGTCCTCATCGCTCAGATAAATGCGGATCTTGTAATCAAAAGTAACATCCAGGTTATTGGACAAGGCCTCATAAGTGACCTCCGCTATGGAGGCGGCCTGTGCCTCAATGCCCGCCAGGTGTGAGGGATAGGTGATGATAAAATGCTCCGTTTCAACACTCTCCCACTTGATCTCAGGATGATTACGCTGATTAAACATAGAAAAACCAATGGGAGAGACCTGGGCTGTGGCAATTTGTAAACAAATCATCAATGCAAAGAAGCAGAGTAAGAGGTACTTTGTAGTCAATAAATTTTTCATATGTTTATATTTGCGTAAGTGGTTGTATGCTTGCGTCTTGTATTTCTTCCTTAGATGGCGAATGGATGTTAGAAGTTAGATGTTAGATGTTAGATTTTCTTTTTTCTAACCTCAAACCTCTAACTTCCAACCTCGGGTTTGCATAATCATCCCCCTGTGTGTCAAAAGCTTTGGCA
>SKOK01000213.1 GCA_007120085.1 Bacteroidales bacterium
CAATATGCAATGGTTTCCACAGCCCAGGCGTTGGAAGACAGTGGTTTGGACCTCGAGACAACCGACCCTGATCGCGTTGGCGTTATCTGGGGCAGTGGGATTGGCGGACTGGAAACCTTCCTGAAAGAGGTGTCTGATTACGCAAAAAGCGATGGCCCGCCTCGCTTCAGTCCTTTCTTTATTCCCAAGATGATTGCTGATATTGCAGCTGGACACATATCCATTAAATATGGTTTCCGCGGCCCCAACTACACAACCACATCAGCTTGTGCCTCATCAGCCAATGCCCTTGTTGACTGTTTCAACCTCATTAGATTGGGCAAGGCCGACGTTTTTGTCAGCGGCGGGTCGGAGGCAGCCATCAATGAAGCCGGTGTTGGTGGCTTCAGTGCCATGCATGCCATATCTGTGCGCAACGATGATCCTAAAACAGCTTCCAGGCCCTTCGACAAAGACAGGGATGGCTTTGTGCTTGGAGAAGGCAGCGGCACCATCATCTTTGAAGAGCTGGAACATGCTCTGAAGCGCGGTGCGAAAATCTATGCCGAAGTTGTTGGCGGTGGAATGTCTGCAGATGCATACCATATGACCAGTCCGCATCCGGATGGACTGGGTGCCATTAACGTGATGAAATATGCCCTGGAAGATGCCGGGCTGAAACCTGAGGATGTTGACCATATCAATACCCACGGAACATCAACGCCTTTGGGCGATATTGCAGAGCCCAGGGCCATTGTTTCTTTCTTTGGAGACCACGCTTACAAAATCAGCATTAACTCTACCAAGTCGATGACAGGTCACCTGCTCGGTGCCGCAGGTGCAGTGGAAGCCATTGCCACCATACTGGCCGTGCAAAACGACGTTGTGCCACCAACCATCAACCACTTTAACCTCGATCCTGATATCGACGACAAGCTTGACTTTACCTTTCACAAGGCAAGAGAAAGAAAAGTGGATGTGGCAATGTCCAACACTTTTGGCTTTGGAGGCCACAACGCCTGCATCGCATTCAAAAAGTTTAAAAAATAGCGAACACCTTGCATTTGTTCAAATCCCCAGATCGTACAATCAGGGCTTCAGAAAAAGAACTGGCTGAAGCCATCAGGAACGTATTCGGTTATCGACCCAAAAATGTGGCCGTTTACAAGCTCGCCTTTTGCCACAAATCGAAGGCAACGAGTACCAACAATGGTTTTCGGCACAGCAATGAACGGCTTGAATACCTGGGCGATGCAGTGTTGGGCGCGGTGGTGGCGGACTTCCTGTTCAAAAAGTTTCCTTACAAAGAAGAAGGCTTTCTTACCGAAATGCGCTCGCGTATCGTTAGCCGCAACAACCTGAACAACCTTTCGCGAAAACTTGGCCTCGACAGGCTGGTGCAGGCCAATACGGAAAACGGAACAAATGGAACTTCCATAATGGGCGACGCTTTTGAGGCCTTTATTGGAGCGGTTTATGTTGACAGGGGCTATGACTTTACCAAAGACCTTATCATCCGGCAAATCATTCAAACTCATCTTGACATTGATGAGCTGATGGCGCACGAAATCAACTTTAAAAGCAAGATCATTGAATGGGCGCAAAAGGAAAAAAAGACACTGGACTTCCTGCTTGTTAAAGAAGAGGACAGGGGCAAAAAAGGCAGGGTTTATACCGTCGAGCTTCTGATTGAAGACAAAACAGAAGGCCGTGGACAGGATTTTTCCATAAAAAAGGCTGAACAAAGGGCAGCACGCCAGGCATGTGAAAAATTGACGCCAGCCAATGAGTCATCTCCGTAAAAGCCGTACATTTGTATTGGCTGATTGCAACAAATGCTGCAGCCACTGACAAAATGACAAAAAAACGGAAACTCAGCCTGGAATATGTTCCGGAATATACGGCCATCGGCATTTTTACACCCCGGAAAGACTACCGTTTCTGCTGGTTGCTGAATCAAAAACTCAACCTGGACTTCAAGCGAATCCCCGATTTTTGGCAAAAACCCTACAACCAGGATGACCCCATCCCTTTTCCAATCTACTTTGATGAGACACCCGAGCTGCTTTTGCAGTATTTTTTGATTGTCAATAAAACACCTGCCGGGATATTGTTCGACAAGCCAAACAACCTTGACTTGTTGTTTTTGCTCAAAAACCAAAGCGGCCAGGCTGATCCGGAAGAAATCATAAAAAGCATCAAAAGAATTTCTGTGGTGCAGGCAGCCTACCTTTTGGATGGAAAGCTTGGAAAGAGGGCTGCAAACATATTTTATGACCTGGAAATGCACATTGGCAGTATCCCCCAGGCTCCTTAGTGCCTGTAATTGCCGGCAAAAATTGCCACGGTGCCAATCACATCCAGCACATTGATGGTGCCATCTCCGTTAATATCAGCATTTTCAAAGCAGAAAACCGCCGGAGGTTCATGAATGAAATAATTTACCATGCTGATCAAATCAGCCACATTGACCACCTGGTCGCCGTTGGCATCACCTGGCATACCTGACAATGCTACTTCAACGGTGAGGTCCGCTTCAGCAAGCGTAAGCTCACTTTCCAAAGAAACATAACAAACGCTGCTAACCATATAGGCGTGCAGTCCGGGGGCAATGTTTTCAAAAACATAATCACCTTCGTTGTTGGTAATGCCTCCAAGCGTGATTACCGCGTTGTCAATGCTGGCACCATCCACATCCGTAACAATGAATGTGACCGTGAACAAATCATCCTGTTCGCCCTGGTATTCATAGGCGCCAATGTCTATAATGCTGCCAATGATCCTTGGATTTCCCGCGAGGTCGGTGGCAGGCATTATTTCAGGGTCAAGGTTTGGGTCTCCCGCATTGATGGCAGCTGAGCCGGCCAGCAATTGATAAGGATGGTCACCAGCGCCGGCAAATAGTGGGTCCGTTTCAATGCATCCTATGTAGTCGCCTTCAAAGCCTGCACCTCCAATGCCATTGACACCAAATTGCATGTTGCAGTAATAGAATCCCGGATCAGAAAACACATCCCATATAAACACCTGCGACTGTTCCTCCACACCTGCCGTGTTGCCCCAGAAAATGGTGTTCTCCACAATGGGCGATGCATCATCATTCAGGTACATGCCACCACCCATCGCTGAAGCATTGTTGGCGATTGTGTTATTCATCATCTTGCCGGCAAACTCAATGAAAGCAATGCCTCCCCCGAAATAATATCCTACATTTTCTGCGATCAGGTTGTTCACAATCAATTTCTCGGGTGTTGAACGTATGTAGCCCACCCCGCCGCCGATGATTGAGAAATTGTATTTAAATATGTTGCTGTTGATTACCACATCTGAGCTGTCGAGGCATAAACCGCCCCCCAGGCCTGTGGCTTCGTTGTTCAGGAAGGTGCTCTTTGTGACGTAACCGCCCCCGTGCAGTCCTGAAAGCCCGCCTCCCGAACCAAATGTCTGAAGCTCAGTTGGTGGATGCCCCGCATAATTGTCCTCGAACAGGCAATCGTAGAAATCCACATTTGCGTTTTTGAAATAGGCGCCGCCCCCGTGAAAATAGGAATGATTTCTGAAAAATGTTGTTTTGTAAAACAAAAATGATCCTTCGCCCTCGATCCGAACGCCACCACCATTTGCGTTGCTTTCACCATATATAGCCTTTGCGTATTCGATCCGGCAGTGCCTGAATTCAATCCCGGGACCAGGATCTCCTTTTTTGCTGCCGCCCATGATCGTGATCCCCCGCCAGCCACCATCCGGCGAATAGATGTCGTGAAGGCCGGTAGTGTCTTTAACGCTGAACACCACCGGTGCTCCTGCTGCGCCCTCCGCATTGAAACTATAGCCACGGATCAAAAAACCATAGTAACCCTGGAATTCCACGTAAACACCAGGTGCTATTTCAAGGCTCTCGTTGGGCGGTAATGTAATGTCGCCGGTGACAAAAACGGTGTCGGCCATCCAAACGCCGGATACCTCACCCTCAACATAGAGGTTGTTACCATAGCGGGGCACCTGCTGACCCAAAGCACCCAAAAACGCGATCAATACAAAGATCAGTGTAAAAATTGATTTCATTGAATTAATGGATTATGGTTAGTTGTTTCTAATTGTTGGTTTATGGTTCATGGTTACGGGTTGCCGGTGTGGACGGCCCAAGTGCTGTTCCACCTTCTCAAATCTACACATCTGCACATCAGCTTTCCATTTTCTTGGCTTCATTCCAGAAAACATCCATCTCCGTCAGGTTCATTTTCTTCATGTCTTTGCCGGCCTTTTTGGCTTGTGCTTCCAGGTGTTCGAAGCGTCTTATGAATTTTTTATTTGTCCTTTCCAATGCGTTTTCAGGGTTAACCCCAATAAAGCGGGCGTAGTTGATCAGGGCAAAGAGGAGGTCGCCAAACTCTTCTTCTGTCTTTTTTGGTGATCCGCCATTCTCTACTTCGCTTTTCAGTTCTTCCATCTCTTCCTGCACCTTGTCCCACACCTGGTGTGGCGCTTCCCAGTCGAAGCCCACACCTTTTACCTTATCCTGTATGCGATAGGCTTTGATCATGGCCGGCAGCGACTTTGGCACACCTGCGAGGACACGCTTTTTGCCGCCTCTCAGTTTGATCTTTTCCCAGTTGTCTTTGACCTCTTCGGCCGTTTCGGCCTTCACGTCGCCATAAATGTGAGGGTGTCGGTTGATGAGCTTATTATTGATCCCTTCGAGCACGTCAGTGATGTCGAAAGCCCCTTTTTCGCTGCCAATCTTTGCATAAAAAACAATATGCAGCATCAGGTCGCCCAATTCGCCTTTGATCTCATCGAGGTTATTGTCCAGGATGGCATCAGCCAGCTCGTAGGTTTCTTCTATGGTGAGGTGCCGGAGGCTTTCGAGGTTTTGTTTTTTGTCCCAGGGGCACTTTGCCCTGAGGTCGTCCATGATGTCAAGCAGGTGTTTAAAAGCTTGTAGTCGTTTGTCCATAAGAAAATTTTTGCCAAAGATAACAACAAAGCCCGATCAAAAAAATTATTGTTCAGGGCAAATTGAAAGGAAGGGTAAAAGAGGAGGATGTCGTGTTATATTCTGTGTGAAAAACAATCAAGGTTTATTCGGATTTAATTGTTTTTTATCTGACACCCGGAGGTTTGGCATCCAGTGTGTGGAAGTTCATAAAGGTGGTGCGCCCGGGGCGAATGTCGGTTTGGAGCTGTACTGTGCGAGCCACATTGTTGTTGGGCAAGACCAGTTCCAGTGAGAGTTCGTTGGTGCCTTCGGGCAGTGACATCCGGGTGTAGTGTATAGAATGCGGCAG
>SKOK01000078.1 GCA_007120085.1 Bacteroidales bacterium
GTGATGTCATGGTGCCTGAATGCGATCTGGATATTTTGCTGGCTATATTCGGATATCTCGATGCTGCGGGGCTGATATTCCCAATTTGGGATTTCAGCGCTGAGTGTTTCTTCAAAGATCATCCAGAAGTCAGCCGGATCGGCTCCTGCCTCACCCATCCATACGCTGTAATACTCTTCCCTGTACTGGGTTTGATTTGCAGTAGAGGCAACATCCCAGGTAAGAAATACCTTGTCATAAAGGTCGGGTATTTCGGTCAGCTCTACATTAATGAACACATTTGCGTCAATCACCGCGAAGCTGCCAACGGTGGGGAAGTGAATGGCTGAACTTACCTCGTAATCATAGAATCCGGGGGTTAGCTCAAAAACATAATGGCCGGCCGGGTACTCTTCATCATTAATTGTGATCACAGCATTGGTAATCAGATCACCGGCAGCGTCCAGTACGGTGAAGGTAACATCAAACTCACTGTCTTCACCTGCAACCAGGGTAACATCAATGTTTACGTCTTCATTGTCGATCTCAAATGTGCCATAATAGGTCTGGAAGCCATCCCTGTAAACAAAGAACTCGTGTTCACCGGGGAAGAGTTCAATGTCGGTTTCGCCGGCATCATAAGTTACATTGTTTACCGCGATCACTTCTGAGCCGTCGCCATTGGTGATGTTAAAGCTGGCCGTAAAAGGGTCAACAATCCTGAGGTCGTCGAAATACATTACGCCTTCGGTGGTTGTTCCCGCCTCGTTGCGCGTGATGTGAATGGAGTCGAAATAGAATGGGTTTCCTACGGTCATCTCACCGTCGCCATTCACCCAGCCAAATACGTTGGCGGCATCGTTGTAATCCCAGGTAAATCTTTTCCAGCCGGTCCAGTCTATGGGGAACCAATCTGAACCTTCCAGTTGAGAGGCACCATCTCTTACCATCAGTTTGAATCTGTTGTTTGATCCGTCACCGTAAACGAAAAGTTCGAGTGCCTGGCCGGGGTAGAACCTTCTTTCCGGGACATTTGCACCCCCGGGAGGCATATAGAGCCTGATATAGTGGCTTGCACTACCGGCGGCGGTAGGTTCAAACCATTCAACCTCAGTGTCCCACACAACCGCCAGCTTCATTGAGCCGGTGCTGCCGGTGGCAGGGTTCACGATCTCGGTTTCGTGTGCACGGTAGGTAACCAGGTTGCCATCATCGTCTTCGATAATGAGTCCGGTTGACTGACCGGCACCTTCAGGGTTCCACCATAGGGCAACGCCTTCTTCGAAGTCGTCAATCCAGGTAAAGTTGGGATGTCCTTCATCCCGGTTGTCCGGTGCACCTTGTGCAAAGGACTGTGCGCTGCTCATCAGCAGGAAAAGCATCGCCATGATCATTGAGCATGTAAGTTTTGTTTTCATAAGTGTTTGTTTTTGGTTGATAAAATAGTAATGTGTGATTTCTGATTTCTGGTTTCTGGTTGATGTGTTAGGTAAATTTACTCTATTTGATTATAAGCTTTTTTGAAATTGTTTTTGATGATGTAGTCACTTCAACAATGTAGAAGCCTTCATGTAAAGCGGAAACATCCAGTTGATGCTTTTCTTTGTTTGGAAATGTATCAATAATTAGCCTTCCAGCCATGTCATAAATTTTCAATTGCGTGATGATTTTGGATGATTCGATATGAAGCATGTCTTGCGCAGGGTTTGGATACACCAGCAACTGCTGTTCATCGGGCTCGGTCACGGAGGTTTCAAGTTCAAAATTGGCAGTCAGGAGCAGGTCATGGCCAGGCATCAGGAATGCGTAATTTGCCCGGCTGCTCAACACTTCACCTGCCTCGTTGGTCCAGCTTATGAATTCATACCCGTCAGCCTGCATTGCCTCCACTTCAACTGTTTGATTATGTGGGAATATGCCTTCTCCACTGATTGTGCCGCCTTCTGGCGGCTCTGCTGCAAGGCTAAGGTTGTAAGTCTGGGCAGTACCGGTTTCAACCTTATCCAGCATGAGCATGTTGCCATCTTCTGAAATATATTGAATTGCAAACCGAATTAACTTTCCGGCGTAATCGCCCAGGAAAAACATGAACTGTGTCCATTCTTCCGGTACTTCTATGTAATCACCCTGGGAAACAGACGTGAAGTTGGCGGGGTCAAAAACGAATGTTTCTTTCTCATCAACGGAAACGAGCACCCTGATGCGTTCAGGACCATAGGTATCCACATCAACTGATTTGGCATAAAAACTCAGCTGCATCAGGTCAAATGCCTCTAACTGGGGAGAAATCAACCACTTATTTTCATCTGTTTTTATTGTTTGCGATCTCATTGCAATCAAATACTTGTCGCCTTCCACAGCCGGATGATCATCAATGACGGGGGGCGTTGTTTCAGCAGGATTCATAACTTTAAATGCAAACGGCTCACCGGAACCGGGAAATGTAAATCCCGGAGGGTGGTTGGTCACGTCGCCATAAGCATCTTTTGTGATCCAGGGAAAGATGTCGGTTGTAAAATCTTCAAGTTCTTCAAAATTATCCTCTATGTGGTTGGGGAAAACCACATCACCCCGTTTTACAAAATGAAGGTGGTCAAAGTAAAAAGCACCTGATCCTATGGCATCCTCACCTTCTCTGAAATGAAAACCATCCATATAAAAGTTTGCGCCATCCAAAATACCATCTCCGTTGACCCATCCATACACATCGTCATTGGCAAGGTCCCAGGAAACGAGTTTCCATCCGATCCAGTCAATGACAGTCCAGTTTGTTGTTTCCAGTTGATTAGCTCCGTCACGGATCACTTTTCGGAATTCATTGCCTGATCCATCACCAAAAACATAGACCTGAAGCACATCATCAATGTTGAAACGGATGGTATTTTGTGAGGCAGTTGGCGGCAGATAAAGTCTGATATAGGGGCTTCCGGCGTAATCGGGATCCCAGGCATAATTCAGCTTCATGCTGCCAGTGCTTCCGACAGAGTGATTCACCACCTCAGGATTGCCCTCACGATAAGTGAGTTCCGTGAGGATGCCGTCTGTTTGACCGGCCTGCTGGGGATGCCACCAGTTGTTGATGCCTGAGTTAAAGTCATCGATAACCGTTTGCTGCGTGATGCTTTGTTCTAAAAGTTTAAACTGAAAGCTTTGCGCTTCTGTTTCATTAAAAAACATGTCGTACAGGCCTTCGGCGATGTTAACCGTGTAGTTTGCACCGGGTTCAAGGTCAACGGTTGGGAAAAAGTGTATCACACTCTGGGTATTCACGACAAGGTGGTGTGTTTCTCCCGCTATTGGGTAATCAGTTCCTGTCTCATGCAGCATTACCGGGTCTTCTCCAATGCTTTCTTCAATGATCTCTTCATCATACACCAGCCTGATTACGGGTCTTTTCAAACGTGCGGGACTGTAAACCGATGGGGTGTATTCCACCAGCCTGGGCGGATCCTTGTCTTCTTCCGACATGGTGATCTCCAGTTCGAAGTCACCTCCTTCTTCTCCATCTCCATTGCCATCAAGAAACTGGCCGGTCAGTAAACTCTTTGCGATGCCACTATCTATGTTGATATAATAAGTTTCCAGGAATTCAAGCTGGGATGTATTCACGTGCATCACAAACTCATTTTGCCAGGTAAATGATACTTCGGCCCCGGGGCTGATGCTGAAGGCTTCTTCAACTGATTCCTGATCCATTTTGCGGCTGAATGTAAACTCCAGGGGGGTGCCCGGAATTAAGTCATCCAGGTCGTTGGCAGGCTGCACTGATCTTACCACCGGTGGGATCAGCGAAAGTATTTCCACGTCGAGAAAGCTGAAGTTTTCTTCAGTAAGTCCGTTGGGGTTTGATTCAATAAAGAGATCCACTGTCAGTGTTTCATATCCCTCTTTGGTGAACTCGACCTCAACGGTGCTAAGCGGCTCAAGGCCCTGGATAAAGTAGAAGCCGTTGCGCAATTGTTCGGGGTTGTTGGAGTAATTGTGGAACAGTGATTCCCATCCGTCGGTGGTGTACGTCTGGTCACCGATTGTAACTGTGGCGTCATTCATGGCCAGCCCGGTTTCGATGTCCCTGATGATACCTGTGGCAATGCCGATGGCCGGCCGGTCAATGTCGTGCCATTCCAGGAATGAACGGTAGGCTGAAATTGCTTCCAGCACTTTCCATTCGGCATTCAGGTTGAGCATTTGCTGTCCGGGGTTGGTATGGAAGCCGGCTTCACTTAATAGTGAGGCCATGATTGTTACCCTGTTAACATACAGAGCGGGAAACTGATTGTTGTGATGATACACGTCACCATCATAAAACACCCTGTCGGCATAATTCCCACTGCGGTCAATGCGCATGGCCCCTGTCAGGTCCCAATCTAGGATGGCACCATAATCGGCTCCGCCTTCAGGCGTTTTTTCTACCAACACGCCGTGACTTTTCCAGCCACCGTAGAGCATTAATGTGCGGTTTACATTTGGCGGCCCGGCATCGCTGTGTATGGAATAATAAAAGTCGGTGGCCAGGGTGTTGGCTTCATCCACGCGTCCTCCTAATGTGATGTAATCCTGGTCCGTTTCCCTGGCTACATAAACTGCCTCAATGTCGGTTTCTTCTTCAAAAAAATCACGCAGCGCCAGGCCAACACGCAGCACTTTTTCTGCTTCAGAGTAGTTAAACAATCCGCCGTTTTCTGTCTGGCTGTGCCCCTGGTCTATATATAATGTCCAGTCGCTCAGTCCTGTAACCTCTTGGGCCTGGAGTGTTATTCCAAAGCCCATCAAAAAACATAGAGCAATGATTTTTGTCTGCCAATGAGTAGCACGTATGTAATTGTTATTCATCTGTATGTGTATTTGTATGTTTTTGAAATCCGAAATTTTGTAAAATGCTCCAAGAGCATGAATGGAAACCAGATGTTACCTATATATCAGAAATCAGAAATTATAAACCAGAAACCAGAAACCAGAAATCAGAAACCATAAACCAGAAATTAGAAATTAGAAATTAGAAATCAGAAACCATAAATTAGAAATTAGAAATTATCTCCATGATGTATATGTTTCCATCATCCGGATTGTCAAAGGCGACCCATTTGCCACAGGGTGACACGGATGGATTCATTGCGATGACTGGGGTGTGTGCAGTCAGGTGGAACTGCTCACCGGTGTTTGCATCAATGGCATAAAGCTCTCCGCTGGTAATGATGTAGCCATTGTCTTCAAGCAAGGTGGCAATGACA
>SKOK01000143.1 GCA_007120085.1 Bacteroidales bacterium
AATAGCAAAAAATAGTAACTTTACAAAATAAATGGTACGGAGAACGGAGTTCGAAGTTCGGAGTTTGGAGTTTGGAGTTCAGAGTTTGTAGTTCAGAGTTTGGAATTTGGAGTTATAAGGTAAGAATATAGAGTATTATAATGAACACGAAAACGATTTATTTCCTGATAGTTATATTTATGTTGGCTCTGACATCCTGCAACAAGGAAGATGATCATCCGGTGCCTTATGTAAGGGTTGAACTGGATATTAATGTAATTCATTACAACCTGAACCAGCCGGGGATGTCAGCCGAGTTAGTTGGTCATGGTTACCGGGGAATATTTATTTATCGTATGTCACAAGATCAGTTCAGGGCGTTTGACAGGGCCTGCCCTGATAATCCGCACCAATGCACACTCAATATTTCCAAAGAAAATCAGGTAATCGCCGAGGCTGACTGTTGCGAATCTGATTTCATATTGATTGACGGATCTTCCGTTGAGAGTGTATCTAATTATCCTTTGCGCGAATACCGTACCGTTTTTAATCAGGAAACCAACAGGTTACGTGTGATAAACTAACATAGGGCGCTTACTCTCCAAATTGTTAATATCTCGTTGATAACTTTTTTTTGAAATTTTGTTCCGGCAATGGAAATAAAAGTATTTTTATGGTCATTTTACCGGACAATGGTAATATTGTCTTAACATTATCATAATGCATTGATAATCTGAAAGGCTAATATATTTTTTTTTGAATAGCTATTTTTGCAATCAATAAACAATATAAGTTTATACTACAACCAAACACCAATTATTCATTAATCACAAACCAATTCATTCACTAAATCAAAAACAAAATGAGAAAACTATTTACATTATTTAGCATTATGGCTGCATTTTTCCTTGTGTTAGGGTCTAATGCAGTTTTTGCACAGGGGGTAACCACCTCTGCCATTGAAGGGACGGTGATGTCGCACGACAATCGGCCGCTGGCAAATGCCAACGTGGTGGCTATCCATGAACCCTCGGGTACACGTTACGGAACCGTTACGCGCGAAGATGGCCGCTTCAACCTTCCAAACATTCGTACAGGAGGGCCATACACGGTAACTGCTTCATTTGTAGGATATGAAGAAGACAGGATCCAGGATCTTCGCCTTGCGCTCGGTGAAAGCCGTACGCTTATTTTTGTCCTGGTAGAAACAGGAACCGTACTGGAAGAAGTCGTGGTAATGGGTCGGCTTGACCCCCTCATGAATGCCGACAGAACAGGTGCATCTACCAACTTATCTTCGGATAACATCCAGCAGATGCCTACCATTAATCGCACCATTGAGGATTTTACCAGGATGAGCCCGCTCAGCAATGGTTCAAGCTTCGCCGGACGCGATAACAGATTCAACAACTATACAATTGATGGCAACATTTACAATAACAACTTTGGATTAGGCTCCGCCCAGTTTGCCGGATCAAACCCGATTAGCATGGAAGCCATCGAGGAGATCCAGATCAATATTGCTCCCTTTGATGTGCGCCAGGGTGGTTTTACCGGTGCAAACGTAAATGCAATTACCAGGGCAGGTACAAATCATTTCTCAGCCAGCGTTTATGGCTATTATCGTGATGAAAACTTCACTGGTGACAAAATTGGCGACTTTACTTTTGATCTTGATGAAGCTTATACACGCATTTATGGTGTAAGCGTTGGTGGCCCCATCATCCGTGATCGCTTATTCTTTTTCATCAGCGCTGAGCAAGAAGAACGCTCTGCACCCGGTGACAACCGCCTGGCATCCCGCCCGGGCCTGGAGCCCGACGGACAAACTGTTTCCAGAGTACCGGCTGACAGAATGGACTTTGTACGCGAACAAATGATGTCACTATATGGTTATGAAACTGGTCCCTACGAAAACTATCCATTTGCAAATGAAGGACTGAGGCTGAACTTCAGACTCGACTACAACATCAACCCAAACCACCGTGCTTCCATTCGTTATAACCGTTATGAAGCATTCAGAGACGTAACAATCAACGGAAACAGTGTGCGCAATGTAAGCCGTTACCGCAATACAAACCGCTTTGGCATTGAAGCCCTTACATTCAGAAATGCCAACTATTCAGTTGATAACAACGTCAACTCATTGGTAGCTGAATTGAACTCCGTATTTGGAACAAGGTTCGCCAATAACCTTAACATTGGTTTCACCTCACTTGAGGACCCCAAAAGGAGTGTGCCCGGTGGACAAACTTTCCCGTTTATTGAAGTACTGGAATGGGATGGTGCAAAACCTGGCGATGTTGACGCTGAAGGTAATCCAATGGCCTTAGGAACACCACTGTATTATTTTGCCCTTGGAAATGAGCTTTATACTGTAGGTAACCTATTGGCAAATAACATATTCAACATTACAAATAACTTTTCCATGTTCCTCGGCAGGCATACGCTGACAGCAGGGTTTAACCTCGAATACATGACCTTTGAGAATGCATTTAATCCAAATGCACATACATTCTACAGGTTTAACTCTTACCAGAATTTCCTAGATGTTGTGATTAATCAAGACCCAACTGCCAGGCCAGATGGTTTTGCCATGAGTTACTCTTACGAAGGCCCAGACGACCTGCCAATGGATGAAACTGCATTTGGACAATTTGGCATCTACCTTCAGGACAAGATCCAGGTAAACAATGACCTCGTGCTCACAGCAGGCATGCGTGTTGACTTTGCGTTTTTCCCGATAGACCTTCCACGTAACCCGCGACTTGATGAGATGAACCTTGCATTTGTACATCCAGGAAATGCAACCATCCTGAATCCAGATGTAAGCCAGCTTCCAAGCACAAAACCGATGTTCTCTCCAAGATTATCGTTCAACTATGATGTATTTGGTGACAACTCACTTCGCCTGCGCGGTGGTAGCGGTTTCTTCTCCGGCCGTATCCCCTTTGTCTGGATATCAAACCAGGTATCAGCCAATGGTGTTACACGTGGTTTAACAGGTTGGGACAGATGGAGTCTCGTTGACGGCGAATGGGTTGAAAATGAATGGGGACAAGGTGGAAGGCCAGAATGGACAGGTTTCCAGGATGACCCCTCTGTTTACAAGCCAAGTGGTGCAGACCTTGAAGCGCAAGTTTCACGCGACATCAATATTACAGATCCTGATTTCCGCTTCCCACAAGTATGGCGTACAAACCTGGCAGCTGATTACTTGCTGCCCAACGGCTTTGTTGCTACACTAGAAGGTATCTACACGAAAGACTTTTTCAGCCCGCTGGCAATGAACATCAACCTAAGCAACCCTTCAGGACATTTTAGTGGCGCAGATCCAAGGCCTTATTTTGATTCATATACAAAAGACAGCAGGTTTAATGAAATCATGCTCCTTAGCAACACCAACCAAGGCTATTATGCATCTATCACAGCTCAAATACAAAAGGAATTTGACAATGGCATTTATGCAAGCCTCGCCTACACCCGCGGAGTAAGCCGTGATTATGGACTGATCGGCGGATCGCAAGCCGCATCATTATGGCCTGCCGTTGTGTCTGTTGATCGTAATCAACCCGAAATGGGCTTCAACCGCTTTGACCAGCCCAACAGAATTGTTGCTTATGCATCATACAATACCAGTGGCATCACTGAAAGATTCCCCACAACAGTATCCCTTTTCTATACAGGTGGCGAAGGTGGCAGGTTTAGCTATGTTTACTCCGGTAACTTTGGCGACAGGGCACAGCGCCTTATGTACATTCCAAGAGATGCAAGCGAAATAAACCTGTTGCCAATCATGGACGGCGATCAAGTTGACCTTTCACCTGAACAGCAGTGGAATATCCTTAATGCTTACATAGAGCAGGATGATTACCTGAAAGCCAACCGTGGTAAAATCGCTGAACGCAATGGCGCATTGCTGCCATGGCTTCATCGCTTCGATCTCAGAATTGCCCAGGATATTGCAATCCCCGGACTGCCCAATAATCATAAGCTGCAAATCACTGCCGATATACTTAACCTTGGTAACCTTATCAATAGTGAATGGGGTGTAAGCGAAAACGTTTGGCAAAGTGCACTGCTGAACTACGCCGGCAGAGATACTGATCCGGATAGCGGAACATACAATCAGCCACTCTATCGCCTCAATACTGTTCCAGGAACCGATGGCCTCCCATCAGAAACCTACAGGACAGTTATTAACATTAACCAAACATGGAGAGCACAAATCGGTGTTCGTTACCACTTTTAATATTCCTGGTTAAGTTAAACAACATACTCTCGTAATGATCAAAAAAGCCGCTCCAGAAATGAGGCGGCTTTTTTGATATGTATTTGAAAACTATCTCCCGAAAAACATAGCCGTTCAGACTTTATGTTTTTTTATGCAACAAAATCCCATAATTAATTGTATCTTTGCGTTTTAAACAAACATATATGAAGCTACCAGGAAAAATGAATTTCAGAGCGTTGCTCGAAAACAGCTCCGAACAATATGCCGACCTGCCTGCACTGGGCTTTGTTGACAAGGACCATCTTAACTACCGCGAGGTTTATCATCGCACCCAGGAACTCATTGCACTGCTTGCAGCCCATGGCATTCGCAAAGGCGACCGGGTGGCCCTGCTCAGCCAGAATATGCCAAACTGGGGCGTGTCATACCTCGCAGTCACAAGCATGGGCGCAGTGGTGGTACCCATCCTGGTTGACTTTACCGCACCCGAAATAGAAAAGATACTCGCACACAGCGAATCCAAAGCCATCCTGGTGTCTGAAAAACAAGCAGAAAAGCTACACCAGCAGTTGCCGGATACACTTAAAACGGCCATCCTGGTTGATGACTTAAGCGAAATCAGCCTTGGCAGCCTGGAAGTTGCCGGCAAGATTGAAAAGCTTGAAGCAAAGCAATACGATACCCCGGATACCCTTCCGGAACCAAAAGAGGATGACCTTGCTGCCATTCTCTACACATCAGGCACAACAGGCAAACCCAAAGGTGTGATGCTCAGCCATAAAAACATCATATCCAATGCTGTCAACACACTGAACATCCAGATGGTTGATCAAAATGACCGCCTGCTGTCAGTGCTCCCTTTGCCGCATACTTACGAATGCACCATCGGTTTTGTCATCCCGTTTATGACAGGTGCGGCAGTTTATTATCTCGACAGGCTGCCAACACCGGCCGTGCTGTTGCCGGCCATGCAAAAGATCAG
>SKOK01000247.1 GCA_007120085.1 Bacteroidales bacterium
ATCAACTACAAAAGCAGAGCTATACAGATGTGTCTTTGAAAATGCTTTCCTGATCTCCAGCTCTTTGCCAATTATGAGAGAACCTTTGCTGCCTTTAATCAACAACTTAATCAGACGACCGGAGACACCCCGCTGAACAGGGATCAGCTCCAACACATCACCCACATCCAAACCAATGCGGGATTTCAGTAAGTGCTTTACTTCCTGCTGCGTATAAATAACTTTCCAACGAAAAAAATCGAGGGTTTCCAGATCGTAATCATTCAGCACCTGTGACAAAATTTCCTTATCAGTTGTATTGCAAAAGGCTTCCGGTGAACGCCTTACCCAGCGCTCTGCATTCTCCTCAGCGCTGAGATCGGTATCAAAGCCGGCCGGGAGTTTATCGTTGTCAATAATCTTTGTAAGATATGGGTGTTGAACCGGCTCCCACACATTTTCAAATAATTCGCTGATCCCCCCGCAGCATTTCGAATAGCGCGCATCACATACTCTCCCGTCATACATCAGAACCTCGCCCTGGGTATCATCAATGGCTTTTATCACATCCAAAGTATTTGCCCTGGTGATGCCCTGGTAGCGCTGGCAATGATCATCTGCGCATACATCAAAATGCAGATGGTCTTCCCTGTCATACCAGCGAATATGTTCTTTGCCAGCGGCCGGCTCTCTATCATTTGAAGCTTGAGATGCCTCCCCGAGAGATGAAAAACTTTGTTGTGGATCGCTTTTTTCTGAAGCAGTATCCTTCAGGCTATTGGCTTTCTCAATCTGCGCCAGCAACCAGGAGCGTGAGATCACTGCATGTGCTTTCAGAAACTCCGGCGATGCCGTGGCGCGCATCTCAGAAGAGATCACGCTTTTCAAATAGTCTTCGAGTGGCAAAATATTGACAGCTGTCAGGTGATCTTGCTCGGCAATAATTTTCAAACTGCCTGTAAAACGCTGGTCTTCTTTTCTTTCCCAATGGAAATTAATGCCTATCGTCACATTCTTCAAGTCAAAATAACCCTCATTCGAATCCACAGGACGAAATATCACCGGCAAAACAACCTCCTTCCTCTGACCACCAATGGTAAGATAATGCTTCCCCCTGTCTTCTTCAATCGCACCTGGCCCACTCACTTCAGAGCCAGAGCCTTCAAGTATGTATGGTCCATGTAAATGAAATGAAACCCCGGGTGCAAATAAAATACCTACATGTATATCAGCTTGCATAATACGTTATTTTGGTTGACAGGTCAAGTCCTGTCGTTACTTTGTTATAATAAATAATCCGTGTTAATCCGTGTAATCCGTGGATAAATAAATCCGTGGATAATTACCCCACCACCTTCTCCATTCGCCAAAACACCCTCTCGACTCTTGCATCCACATAATGTGAATAAAAGGCCACCGGGGCCACCCAGGGGATGATTGCCTTTTTGTGCCCCTGCGCCTGCATGTCCTTCAAACACCTTTTCAGCAATATAGTGCCAATACCAAGGCCACGCAGATCAGAGTGTGTGCCCATTGGCCCAAACCACCCGGTTCCCTTGTTGTTTCCATTATGCACCGAAAAGGCCAGTACTTTTCCATTTTTCAGCGCAATATGTACGGAAGGCGGGTCATCCTTCATCGCCATATTTACTTCATTATTCCACAATGCCCATTCCGTATCCAGTAATTCAGAGATGGCCGGTCTGTCTGCCACTTCAGCACGCCGCACTTCAACCCCTTTGTCTGTCAGCACCTTTTCTTCGGATTGTGTCACGAAATCCTTGTCTTCCAGGTCACAGATCATATTGATGGATTCTCCAAACTGCTTAAACCCATGCTTCAGTGCAAAGCAATAAGCCGGCGTATAGCGGGGATCAATGCCCGGCATTAAATAGTTCAGTGGCACATCATACCACCGAATGTGTGTAGCTCCATTTTTTAAGAGAAGCTTTTCAGCCTCCTCATAGAGCATTGACCCGATTTTCCTGCGCCGCTGGCTTTTCTCTACGGCCATGAGCTTAATGTATCCAAACTCCTGCCCGCGAATGCTTCGCCGCACACCATACAGGAAACCAACTACCTCTTCACCTGCAAAAGCAGTAAGGCAGAGATCAGGATCAGCCATCGGATCATCAAAAAGTTTTTCCTTAAGCAACGCTGCATCCACCTTGTCAAAATCAAGGTTCCGGTCAAGAAATGCAGCCATTTTGGCAATATCGGCAGGCCAGCCACGCAAAAGGGTTACGGGTTCATGGTTCATGGTTGCGGGTTTATGGTTACCTGCTCAAAGATATCTTTGATAATGCGGGCATCAAGTTTATTATAGTCTTCTTCGCGTGGGGTAATGAGCACCCCGCCCAGGTCAACGGAAGCGGGGCTTAACAGTATGCGCTCTTCTCCTTCTTTAAAATATTGGCTTGGGCGGTGCAGCTTGCGCGGAAAAACAAAAATGCGCCATTTGTCCGCATTCCGGCTTACCAATATGTTGAGCATGGGTTCATCTTCATCCGGCGATACAGGAAAACGATCAAGAAGCCCGTTGAATGAGCCAACTAAGGCATCACGGTCAGCACCTTCCAGGACAAGGCAAGTCCGGTAATAGTTCTCAAGCTGCAGCAACTCCACGCCGTTTATTGTATCCACAACAGTTTTAACAAACTTCTCAAAATCATTTTCCAGCGGCATGAATCCTTTATTGCCAGCCTGAAAGTGGAAATGATCGGGTGCTGAAGCACCGCACTTCGGGCCATTGTAAAACACGATAAAATCATCCAGCTCACAGGCAAGGTCAAGCATGTCGCCCATTCTGCCAGCAATGCGCTGGTCTGTGTGTTCTTTGACCGGGATGGTCAGATGCCGTGGAAAAATCGGGAATGGATTCACCAGTATCAGGTATTCTTCTCCAAATTCAAGCCAGCGCTGTTGCACCGGCAGGTTTTCCTGGCAAAGAAAACATTTGCGCTCCCTGATGCTCTTATCATCAACCTTGGCCGCCGAGGAGTAGATCCGCTCCGGATTGAACTGAATCCCAATGCTCACCTCATCATCCAACGCTACATATCGCTTATGCACCTTCTGCAATCCGGCATAGTTTTTTCCTGCCAAATCCCATCCATAAAGCTGCTGCTCAAAAAAACCGTCTATCTTTTCCTGCATATATAATTCTTATATTCTTGCTGACAAGGCATGCCTTGCCTACATTTGCACATTTGCTAATTAGCCATTTAGCCTCATCCTTGCCCACAGCTCAATGGTCCGCACCCTGTCTTTATATACATTGTGTGCATTTTGCTTCTCAATACTCAGGGATGCGTCGGTGTTCTCGTCCCAGCGGCGACACAGGTAGAGCGGTTCGTAAATCCTGCCAATCTGGTAATAACGGCTGATATTAAGTGCAACTGCATAATCCTCACCATAACTCACATTGGGCAGGCGAATGGAGCGCAATACCGGTGTATGGAAAGCCCTTGGCGCACCCAGACCGTTGATCCGCAATGCATTATTGCGCCCGTTATCAGGCGTCCACTCCTTGTGGTCGATCAAACCCGGGGGTATTTCCTCCAGCTTGAAGTTAACCATCTGGTAACTGCCAACCACCATCGCGCACTGTTGCTCGTAAAACGCATCCACAATCCTTTGTATCACCAGATCGTCAATGTACAGGTCATCAGAATCAAGCTGAATGGCAAACTTCCCGCATTGCTCATGAAAAACACCTTCATTCCAGCAACCACCAATGCCAAGGTCTTTGCGTCCAGGAATCACATGAATCAACCTGTCATCTTCCTGGGATAATTTTTCAAGCAGCTGTGTCGTGCCATCAGCCGAATGATTGTCAACAACAATTAAATTGAACGTGAATGATGTTTTTTGCGTAAAAACTGACCTTATGGCATCTTCAATTGTTTTTATTCGGTTTCTTACCGGAATGATTACGGATGCTTCAACGGGAAACTCCCCCTCTGCAAAGCTGACCTCCCTGAATTTTGGAGCAAGCCAACCGCCAATGTCCTTAAGGTGTTGAGTGCAAGCCTTTTCCATCTCTATCTGCACATCCCTGTTTTTGGGATCCACATAGTCGAACATTTTTTCGCCCGACTTTCTTGTATCTGTTTCCATTTCAGTATATAGAAATTCCGGAATGCGGAATAAGCGATTGTTTTGCGACACCTTTAGTCTCAGGTCATATAAACCGGCATGGTCATAATAAACATTCATCCTGCCGGCAGCCTTTTTAAGCTCATCCGTTCTGAATAAAAGCAGCGATCCGAAATTAAAATCATCGCGAAGGCTGCCATCCTGGTAGTCAATCACCGGCATCGGACAAAGCTCATCACCTTTCATTTGGAAATGATCAGCATAAACCATACCCGCCCCTGTGTTTTCAGCAACCTGTACCATTCTTTCCAGTGCGTAGGCACCAAGCTTTAGTGGGAGGGTTTTCGTATAAATTGCCGTGTAATGTGTCCCGGACAGGTTTGCAATTGCCTGTATTCCCTCGGTGGTTCTAAAAGAAGGTACATTAGCAAAGGAAGCCTTTTCCGATATCCGCTTCTCACTGTCTGGTAAATTACCCATAAGGAAGATTTTGTCAACCAGGGAGTTCTTTTCGAGTTCAAAAATAATTGACTGTAAATCATTGATCTCACCTGCAGGCATAAAAAAACTGATACATTTGCTGTTTTCCATAGTGTTAATTTTTATGATTTTCAAAAAATAATAATATTCTTTTCATTAATTCGTCACGCTGATCGGCGTACATTAAAGCCTCAAAAGGAAATCCAAGTGTAAAAGCTTTATGCTCACCAGCGTATGCAACTGCTGCACTGGTTTTGTTGGATCCGTAACGATACGCCACAATGCTGTTTTCGCCTGCTGCCTCAATGGCATCGGGAGCTTCTACCGTATAAATATGCGGATGCAACCCGGCATTAAATACCAATTCAGGCAAAACCAGTGATGCAGCTGCACCGGTAGGATATACCTCGCCCGTATTGCTGGCATTGTTTGTGCGCCAGCTGTAGCCCAGCCATTCGGCGGCAAAGTCCATGGCCATTTTATCGTCTTGCAGCACCATATCGGTGCCAACATATGCTCCTGAAATCAAAATATTTCCACCTGATCCGGCGTATGCTTTCAGATTATTGATCATCGGTTCAGTATAGACGCTGAAAACAATGCTGTCATTGTCAAACCACGA
>SKOK01000264.1 GCA_007120085.1 Bacteroidales bacterium
TCAGGAGGTGAAGATGCAGCTTTTGATATGCCAATGCCAGAATCTGTTCGACTTCCCGGAATACCTGTTACCTTGTCAAATATTGACCGCATCAGGCAGCAAACTCCAGGTATTCCTGTTTTGCCTGGCAGAACCCAAATGGAAATACTAAATAACGACATATTGATTTATGCCGACACCAGCCACACACAGTCCAGTTTGGACTTTATGCAAAACCTTGCCACGGTTGCCATCCCGTACTTTTCTGAACGAGGCGACCAGGTGCAGGTGCTTCAGCAGGCATTTCCAATTCAGATCAGGGAATCGGAACCTCTTTTTGTACAACTTTCTGCACCACTTTCTGCACCACATCACATTGAAGTAAATGTGCCCGAAGACAGAACGCGCACTGCTATCAACATCCCGACACATATATGGGTTGCTATCGCATTGCTGATTATTTTATTGACTTTTGTATTGATCTTATACCACATTTACAACAAGGGCAGGGAAAAAGACTCAAAACCTGTTTCCGGAAAACCCGAAAACATAAGCATCTACCAGGAATCGGGCGGTGGCGAAAGGGCACTCGTGTTGCCCGATCGGATCCTGGAGCCCGAACCCCGTCCCGAGCCCGACCATCGCACCTACCTGATGAGCTTGTTTATGGAACGTCCCATCGAGGTTGCCAGCTTACTTGAACGGTGGATCAAGCTTGATGAGCAAAAAGGCTCAATGAAAGCTGCACAGCTGATCAACAATGTGGATGCGCGCTTTATGCTCCTGGTTGAGAAATATATGTCAAAAAATGCCTACGACAGCTTGCTGGAAGCCTCCGAAGACCCCGCTTCCCGCGAAAAGTATGAAACCTACGAAGACTTCAGGGATATCACCAGGGAGGTCAGACAGTCCATGCGCGACGGCACTGCCAGCGGCCTGAAGGAGTACGAATTTATTCAGTTTGTTGATGATGACCAGCTGCTGGTGATTGCCAATGAAACATCGGATTATGATCTGGCCCTCCTGCTCAGGCACCTGCCATCCAAGCGAAGCGCCTGGCTGCTCGACAAGCTGAGTGCCGAAAGGGCGAAGGTTCTCATGTCATACATCAGCAAGGATGATGCCATCAACTATGAAACATTCCGGGATTCAGCCGGCATGATCTTTGAAAAATACTTCTCCATGCAGTCCGCCTCTTCATTTACAAAGCGCGACATCGAAAAGATCACCAATACCATTGAAGAGCTGCCCATCGATAAACAGGAAGAATACCTGCTGATGCTCGCCGAAACGGCGCCCTCGCTGTATGAAACAATAGACCGCCGCATCATCATCTGGGATCGCCTGATGATGATTGATGAACAGATTCTTAAAGAGGCGATTGAAGATATCAACAGCAGAACCCTGGCACAGGCACTGAACAACACCTCATCTTTCATTGAAGATGTGCTGCTCAACCTGCGCCCCGAACGTGAAAAGATGATGATCAGGGAACTGATGCAGGAAGAAACCCCAACGAAACAGGAAACAGAAAATGCCCGGCGTAAAATTGTTGCAGCGATAAAAGAAATAAAGGAATTACAGAAAAAAACGTAATTCGCGAATAATTACCGTCGACGCAGCACTTGGGCTGCGTACCGAAATATAAAATGTAAAATGGAATATCATTCCAGTCAAACCATAAACAAATGCACAAAACATTTCATATCGCCCTGATTTACATGCTGTTGGCCATCGTTCTGGGTGCATGCAGCAGGCAGCGGGATGTGGTGGGTGACCCCGAAGGATCACCTCAGCAATCAACTGAAACGGCGCAGTCGCAAGCAGAGGATCAACAAGCTGCTGATGGTACCAGGGGGCAAACAGCAGCAGCTGCTATCAGCCCTGATGAAAGCGAGGCAGCCTACCTTGAACGCACCAATCGCGCACTGGAGCACCTGGTCCTGGCACAACTGGCCCTCGAAGACCGGATGCCAAACCTGGCATTGTATGAAATAAATCGCTCCCTGTACTTCCTTGAAACCGCTGACGGCCTCGCACTCAAGGGGTCCATCCTCTATTTGCTTGGAAACCTTAATGAAGCCCGAAGCTTCTGGCAAAAAGCCCGAGACATGGACCCAAATGCCATCCATGACTATCTGCCCGGCATCCCCGAAGCATTTGATCAATGAACGATTTTCGATTTTCGATTTCCGATGATAAACAGTAACAGCAACTATAAACCAGCAATTAGCAATTAGCAACCAGTAACCAGAAATTAGTAACCAGCAACCAGCAATTAGAAATTAGCAACCAGTAACCAGTAACCAGCAATTAGCAACTAGTAACCAGCAATTAGAAATTAGAAACCAGCAACCAGTTTGCCATGAGAATAACACTTTCAACCATATTAAGCATCATCCCCGCATTTGCCGTTTTACTCTTTGGGATATTCTTTGTTACCGGTGTGATCAGCCTTGGCGAACTGCCTCGTGCCATTATGATCTTAAACCTGCCCAGCCTGGCCATCATTATTGGTGGTTTGTTAACCGTTGCGCTGGTTTCTTTTCCGCCAAAACAGGTGTTCGATGCACTTGCCCGGATCAGGCACTTTTTTTCGCACAATACCACCGATCGCAATGACCTGCAGCAGGATATCTCTTCTATCATAAGCTGGCAAAAGGAGGTTCGAAAGAACAAGCTCTCCGCTGCCAATATGCTGAGCAAAGAACTGAGCGACTCTTTTGAGGGCTATATGTTTACACTTATGGCAACCAATTATTCCGTTGAGGAAATGCAGGAGCTGGGAGAGGCAAAAATTGCATCAAACTACCAGTACAACAATAAGCACAGCCGCGTCTATGCGTCACTGGCCAGCATATCGCCTGCTTTCGGCATGTTTGGAACACTCCTTGGGTTGATCATCATGTTGCAAAACTTCCAGGATACTTCACAATTAGGCGTGGGCCTTGGCGTTGCCTTGATGACCACACTCTATGGCCTGGCTTTTACTCAGCTCCTATGGCTTCCCATGGAAAAGAAAATCAATAATGCAGCCATCCGAAATGCCGAAAGGGAACAGCTGATACTGGAAGGCCTCTTGCTGATCATGAAAGAGAAGCCTTCCTTATACATAAGAGACTACCTGAGAGCCTCTTTACAATAACCAGAATATATGCCTGCCAATAAATTGCATAAGATATTGAAAAGAAAGTCAACCGGCGGTGATACTGGCGACGGTCAAGGCAGTCAGACCCACTCGTGGCAGCTCACCTATCTTGACACGATTACCTTGCTGCTGGCTTTCATCATCATCATGGCTGGCATTGCGGGGGTTAACCTGTTTATCATTGAAAGACCTGACCCGGTTCTCCTTTCACCCCAGGATGGAAAAATAGAGGTTGAAACACCGATTGCAGAGCTGGAACATGACCTTCGGGAGCTGCTGGCGGACAAGATAGAAGAGGGGGGGCTCATCATCGAAACCGACCACAGGGAGCTGCGGATGCACTTCAGGGGCAGCTCATTTTACAGGGTTGGCGAAGCCGAACTGCTGCCATCAGGTCAAGCCATAATCGACCGCATACTCGAAGCAATCCACGCACTCTACTTTTACCAGTTTATGGTTGATGTAGAAGGCCACGCCGACTCCACCCCCATCCAAACCATTCGCTTTCCGAGCAACTGGGAGCTTTCGGTTGCCAGGGCTTCAAACATCGTACGCTATTTTGTTGAAACGGATTTTCCGCCTGAACGCCTCAAAGCCTCGGGCTACAGCGATACTTTTCCGGTAGCACCCAATTTTGATGAGCAGGGAAACCCGATACCCGAAAACCAGGACATGAACCGCCGCGTCGTAATCCGCTTGTATTACTGAATCCAGGCTTAGTTCAAACCCGTTTTTACAATTCCTGTTTTTAATGTGAACAGTATCATCTAAAACGCCCATCTCGAAGATTTTGACTCGCTGGTGGGTGATTATGCAAGCTGGATGGTGGAGGTTAGAGGTTAGAAGCTGGAGGTTGGAAGTTAGAAGATAGAGGTTGGGAAAAGAAAATCTAACATCTAACTTCTAATATCTAACATCCATTCGCCATCTTAGAAATAAATACTAGGCACAGACATACAATCACTTACGCAAATATAAACAGATGACCCTGCCCCACACAACGGTATCAATACGAAACTAACTGATATCCAGTTCAAAGAATGGGGTGGTGATCTTCTTAAACCCAATATCCTTCAGCACCTTTGTCCCATCTTCAAAAAGCCTGTCAACCTGCGAAGGATGGTGCGCATCGGTGCTTACCATAACCGGGATGTTGCGGTCAAGGCATCGTTTGAGAATGTCATTGTTTGGGAAGAAATCATCCGTTTTACCGGAATAAACACCGCGGGTGTTTACCTCCACAATGGTTCCGGCCCCGGAAACGGCATCCAGCAAGTGGTCAACAGATTGACGGTACCAGTTTGAAGCAGTGTCAAACAAGGCGCCTTTATTGTGCATGTTCACCTTGTCGAGATGCCCGATGATATCGGGTTTTTGTGTTTCAACCATTGCCGCCTGCTGCATGTAGTAGGCCAGTACTGCCTTTCTTGCATCACCGCCAAATATGGTTTTGATGCCTTCGATGTAACCCTCGCGCGGTCCGTCAATAAACCAGATGTCGGATGGGTCCTTGCTGCCCGGCTTCATCACCAGGTGCACCGAACCAATGCCATAGTCAAGGCCGCAACTATCCATCAGTTGACTGAAGTTTTCTGAATAACCCGGTACATAGTCAATCTCCAGGCCTACATATATGTCAATGAGGTGTTTATACTTCTCCCTGAGGCGCTTGGCCTCCGCCAGGTATTCAGGCAGGACGTCCTTTGGCAGGCTCCAATGATTATCAAACGGCAGGGGCGAATGCCCGGAAAAACCGTATGCCTTCAGTCCGGCCTCAATGGCAGCCTGAACAAAATCTTCGAGCGGCTCCTTACCATCATCGAAATGTGAGTGGGTGTGGAAGTTGTATTTGGAAAAAGGGTTCATGGTTTACGGTTACTGGTTTATGGTTAAGGGTTTATGGTTAGGAGTTCAGAGTTTAGAGTTAGGAGTTGCTGGTTTCTAATTGATGGTTGCTGGTTCGGGGTCTCCTGTCATTCTGAGTGGGAAGCCCCCGCGAAAGGACGGTGGCCACAATGCGGTAATGACATGGAGTATGTATAAAAATGA
>SKOK01000107.1 GCA_007120085.1 Bacteroidales bacterium
CAGGCCAATATCGCCAGGCTTCGTGGCATTGGATACAGCAAGCCTTTTTTCAACTTAGAAGAAGGCATTGAGGATTATGTGAAAAATTATCTTGTCGTGGAGAAGTACTATTAGGTTTTTTGATGATGATATAAAAAATTTGTAATTAGTGCTTTAACTTCATTTTCTTGACAACATATTTTGAAAAAGAAAACTAACTGAAAGTTTTTGTATATTTGTGTAAACCTTGAAACCATGAGAGCATTAGAATTTACATCGAAGATTAGAAACAACCGGATTCTTATCCCTTCCAGGCTTCAATCTGACTTACAGATCAAGCGGGATAAAGATGTGAGGGTGATTGTTCTTATTGATGATTCAGCCATACAGGAAGACTTGGTTTTTCGGAATGCAGCAAAGAGTCACTTTCTGGAGGGATATGCTGATTCAGACTCTATTTATGACAATCAGTAATTATGGTTAAGTCAGAAGAATAATATCAACACTTACTGATGATTAGATTGTTTTTTCTGTGTAACAGTATATATTCAAAATAACCTAAATTCCACGTTCCTAACCCGCGCAATGATGTGCGTGCGACACCCCTTGTTCTTCTACGAAGGTCATCAGCTCGGGAAAGAATGCTGAAAACTCGTTTTCAAAAAGCGCGTAATGCTCCAGCAGGTCTTCTACGGCGTTTTCCATCCCTGAATGAAAGGGAGTGCGGCGCGACATACCGCCAAAATAAAGGCTCATGCTTTCAGTATTGGCATAATTCACCAGCCAGTTATTCTCTGTCATGAACGGCAGGATGTATTGGGCGCGGGCCGGAAGTATGTTGTGATGCTTTCTGAGCAGGGCATAGGCTTTGTCTGCATAGGCCGGAAGCGAGTACCCGGAGTAGAATGGCCAGTTTTTAGCCAAAAAGTGATCGTAATACATATCTACAATAACGCCGGAATACAGGCGGTATTTACTGCGAAGCCGTTCTTTGCTGACCTTAACGATCTTATGATTATCAGTAAAAGTATCTATTTGCCGGTGCAGCATGATCCCCCTGGTGATTTCCGGACTGTAGCCATTGATCTTGTTACCCTTCACCATATCAGCTATGAAGTTGCCAATTATCAGGTTGTTGTCGTCTCCGGATAAATATAAATGCGCCAGGAAGTTCATTTATTCAATTTCGATTGATTACTTATTATACTTTTTTTCTTAAATCCGGAATAAACCTTAAAAATATGCTTAAATTATATAGTTTTGTAACATCAAATAATGTCACACAAAATACAAAAAAATATTATGCAAAAACAATTACTTCTGGGCGATGAGGCCATTGCCCAGGCAGGGATAGACGCAGGCATGTCGGGGATATTTGCTTATCCGGGCACGCCTTCAACAGAGATCACTGAGTATGTAAGGGGTTCAAAGGAGGCAAAGCAGAAGGGCATTGTGGCCAGTTGGGCTGCCAATGAGAAAACAGCTGCTGAGGCTGCCCTCGGGATGTCGTATGCCGGAAAGAGGTCAATCACGGCCATGAAGCACGTGGGCCTGAACGTGGCGGCTGACGTATTCCTGAACGCCAGCATCACCGGAGCCAATGGCGGTATCCTGTTTGTCGTGGCCGACGACCCGTCAATGCACTCTTCGCAAAACGAACAGGACTCACGGGTCTATGGCAAGTTTGCCATGATACCCATCCTTGAGCCGACCAACCAGCAGGAGGCCTATGACATGGTGCACGAAGGCTTTGATCTGTCTGAACGTCACAAAGTGCCTGTGATGATCCGCATTACAACCCGCCTGGCGCATTCAAGGGCTGGCGTGGTGCGAAAAGAAAGCAGGGACCAAAACCAGTTTAAACTACCTGAAAACTTGCGCCAGTTTGTGCTGCTCCCTGCCATTGCACGCAAACAATACCAGTCGCTTCTCGACAATCAGCCACTCTTTCAGAAGGAATCAGAAGAATCGCCATGGAATTCATATCGCCCCGGTGAAGATAAATCAATTGGCATCATTGCCTGCGGCCTTGCCCATAACTACCTGATGGAAAACTATCCTGACAGGAAGGTTCCCTATCCTGTCGTGAAAGTTTCACAATATCCGCTTCCTTACAAAAACATTGAGAAACTTTATAACGAATGCTACCGCATCCTGGTGCTGGAAGAGGGATATCCTGTTGTGGAGGAGATGCTCAAAGGCTTTATGAATGTTGGTAAGGAGATCAATGGTCGCCTGGATGGCACCTTGCCCCGCGCGGGGGAGCTGAACCCAAACATTGTGGGCAAAGCCTTGGGCTTCAACCAGTATGAAATACCTGAAGTGCCTGACTTAGTAGCCAAACGCCCTCCGTCACTTTGCAAGGGCTGTTCGCACATCGACAGCTTCATTGGGCTGAATGAGGCGATTGCTGAATATGGCAAGGGACGCGTGTTTTCCGATATTGGATGCTATACGCTTTCTGCTTTGCCACCTTATGAATCAATCAATACCTGTGTGGATATGGGGGCATCCATCACGATGGCAAAAGGAGCCGCTGATGCCGGCATGAAGCCTGCCGTGGCCGTGATTGGCGACAGCACCTTTACCCACTCTGGCATCACCGGGTTGCTGGATGCCGTTAACGAGAACACCAACATCACCGTTATCATCCTCGATAACGCCACGACCGGAATGACTGGCGGACAACCTTCCGCTGCTTTTGGCCGCATCGAAGACATTTGTCGTGGTGTGGGCGTTGACGAAGCACACATCCGGGTGATCAAACCTCTGCGCAAAAATCACGAAGAAAACACCCGTATCATGAAGGAAGAGCTTGCCTATGAAGGCGTTTCTGTGATCATCCCGCGCAGGGAGTGCATCCAAACCCTCAACAAGAGAATGCGCCAGAAATTCAAAGACAAAAAATGATAAAGCTCGAAGCAAGACATCTAACATCCAGCATCCAACATCCAACATCTAACATCTAACTTCTTAAAAATGAAAAACGACATCATATTAGCCGGTGTAGGCGGCCAGGGGATCCTTTCCATTGCGGCCATCATCGGGTATGCAGCAGTAGAATCAAATCTTTATCTCAAACAGGCTGAGGTGCATGGCATGAGCCAAAGGGGAGGAGATGTACAATCACATTTGCGCCTCTCCTCCGACGAAATCGCATCTGACCTCATCCCACAAGGAAAAGCCGATATGATTATCTCCGTGGAGCCGATGGAAGCACTTCGGTATCTACCTTACCTGGGTCCGGAAGGCTGGCTGATCACCAACACGGAGCCTTTTGTAAACATTCCTGACTATCCGGATGAAGAGGCCATCATGCAGGAGATCAAGAAACTTAAACGCAATGTCACCCTCGATGCCGGAAAGATTGCCGGCGAGCTGGGCAATAAGAAATCCGCGAACGTGGTCATCCTGGGTGCAGCCTCTCCTTTTATTGACATCCCTTTTGCATTGCTGGAAGACGCCATCAGAAAGCTTTTCGGACGAAAAGGCGAGGAGGTGGTGGCCATCAACCTGGATGCCCTCAGGGCAGGTCGCGAAGTTGCCAAGAGCGAGATCAACAGTTAACCCTGAATGGTTTGAAAAATTGACCTCTTTGCTAAACAAAAATCATCAGAAACGGTTATATAACAAAGTATCCGTGTGTGTTATCTGTGCCAGCACGGGTGTCTGTTTTAATCCTGAAGAAGCATTATTGTTCTACCATAAAAAACGCTTTACAATATGATAACCAATAATTTCATCGAACGTCACAACGGCATCAGGAAGGCTGATGAGGAAAAAATGCTTGAAAAAATCGGCATCAAATCTGCTGATGAGCTTATTGATCAAACCATTCCGGCCAGCATCAGGTTGAAAGACGACCTGAATCTTCCGGAGGGCCTGAATGAATACGAGTACATTCATCACCTAAAGTCGCTCGGCGCCAAAAACAAAGTGTTTAAGTCTTTCATCGGGATGGGATATTACAACACCATTCTTCCCGGTGTGATTCAGCGCAACATCCTGGAGAATCCTGGCTGGTACACATCTTACACACCTTACCAGGCTGAGATCTCACAGGGACGCCTGGAAGCACTTTTGAATTTCCAGACTGTCATTGCAGACCTTACCGGACTGGAAATCGCCAATGCCTCCCTGCTTGATGAGGCTACCGCAGCAGCCGAGGCGATGATCATGCTGTTCAATTCCAGGCCCCGCAGTGCAGTGAAAGAGGGTATAAACAAATTCTTTGTTTCTGACAAGGTGTTCCCGCAAACACTGGATGTATTGACAAACCGTGCCGAACCGCTCGGCATAGAGCTGGTGATCGCCTGCCACCATGAGCAGAAACCTGATGCAGGTTTTTTCGGTGCTTTGCTGCAATATCCTGACAACTATGGTTCTGTAAATCAATATGATGGTTTTATTGCTGCTGCGAAAGAACATAATGTACGCGTGGCGGTTGCTGCTGATCTGCTTAGTTTAACCATGCTCACGCCCCCCGGTGAATGGGGTGCCGATGTGGTGATAGGCACTTCACAGCGCTTTGGTGTGCCGATGGGCTATGGCGGACCGCACGCCGGCTATTTTGCCACGAAAGATGAGTTCAAGCGTTCAATTCCCGGACGAATCATTGGTGTATCGGTTGACCGCAATGGCGACCAGGCGTTGCGCATGGCACTGCAAACCCGCGAACAGCACATCAAACGCGAGCGAGCCACTTCCAACATCTGTACCGCCCAGGCACTGCTTGCCACAATGGCCGGGATGTATGCCGCATATCATGGTCCGGAAGGCCTCAGGAAAATTGCCCGCCATATAAATATCCTGACAGGCGTGCTGGCACAGGAAGTTGAGAAATATGGTTACAAGCAACTTAATAAACATTTCTTCGATACCCTTTATATCGAGTTGCCCGACAATGTATTTGCAGACACCGTGCACCAGATCGCCGTGGAAAAGCACATGAACTTCCGCAGGATTGACAATAAGCACCTGGGCATCAGCCTGGATGAAACCACCTCACTAGCAGATGTGAATGACATCCTGGAAATATTTGCCACTGCAGCCGGCAAGGCCTTCAACAAGTTTGTATGCGATCCGGTTGAATGCCAAAAGATCACTACCATACCGGCAGTTCTGCAGCGCAAAAGCGACTACCTCACACATGCAAACTTCAACTCTTATCACTCTGAAACGGAGATGATGCGTTA
>SKOK01000310.1 GCA_007120085.1 Bacteroidales bacterium
GATGCACGCGCATCATCAGGCTGTTCGGCGATATGCGCTCCAGAAACAACACCAAACGCTCGTAAGCCTGCAAGCGCAATGGCAGGGATATCCGCATGCGGTCTGCCACAATATCCATATGCCGCCGGCTCTGCTCACTCCTGAAAAACTCTTTCAAAAAGAAATATGCGGTAATGAATACCACCACCGACGGTATCGCATAACGTAAAATATACCAGATTTCATCCATAAAATAATTGTTGCGGGTTTATGGTTACGGGTTTATGGTTGCGGGTTCAGGTTGCGGGTTTATGGTTACGGTTCATGGTTACGGGTTTATGGTTGCGGGTTGCTAATTTCTAATTTCTAATTTCTAATTTCCAACATCCAACATCCAACATCTTCCTTGCAAAGATAATCTCTTTTGGGGAATTGGTTTAATTTGCTAATTTTGCGGCTTTACGAAATTTTGTCCCGTTGTTGTAAAAACCCTGATCATCAATAAAATATTTCACCATCACTAAATCATAATCCAATGATACAGTTATCAGATAGAATAAACCGCCTTTCGGAGTCCGAAACCCTCGCCATGTCGAGGATGAGTCGTGAATTAAAAGCTGAAGGTCACGATGTGATCAACCTCAGCGTGGGGGAGCCTGACTTCAACACGCCCGATAAGCTGAAAGAGGCCGGCAAGCAGGCCATTGATGACAATTTTTCTTTTTACACGCCGGTGAACGGCTACCAGGATCTGCGCGAAGCCATCTGCCAGAAGCTGATGCGTGATAATAATCTTGCGTACACACCGGCACAGATCGTGGTGAGTACCGGTGCCAAGCAAAGCATTGCCAATGCCATGCTGTGCCTGGTGAACCCCGGCGATGAAGTGATCGTACCGGCACCATTTTGGGTGAGCTACAAGGAGATCGTAAAAATGGCCGAGGGAACGGCCGTTTACGTAAGTGCCGGCATTGAAAACGACTTCAAGATCACGGCTGAGCAGCTGGAAAGTGCCATCACGGAAAAGACAAAGGCATTCATTTTTTCAAGTCCCTGCAATCCGACCGGATCGGTTTATTCGCGAGACGAACTGAAAGCCCTTGCCGGGGTATTTGAAAAGCATCCCAACATATATATCATCTCTGATGAGATCTACGAGCATATCATTTTTGAAGGCAAACACGAAAGCATCGCGCAGTTTGCATCAATCAAAGACAGGGTGATCCTTGTAAATGGTGTTTCGAAAGGCTTTGCGATGACAGGCTGGCGGGTAGGTTACATGGCCGCGCACCCCGAAATTGCACAGGCCTGCAACAAGCTTCAGGGGCAGGTCACCTCAGGCACTTGTTCCATCGCCCAGCGTGCAACACTCGCCGCGATGGAAACCGATCCGGAAACCACCCATGAGATGCTGGAAAAGTTCAGGGAACGCCGCGATTTGGTGATCAGCCTGCTGAAAGAGATACCGGGCATCGCCTGCAACACGCCGGCAGGGGCGTTTTACCTTTTCATCAACATCAAGTCATACCTTGGAAAACACGACGGCGATCAGCCCATCAACACAGATGGAGACCTGTGCATGTACCTGCTCAGGAAAGCCCACATCGCCCTGGTGCCCGGCAGTGCCTTTGGCGACGGCGAATGCATCCGCTTTTCGTATGCCACAGCCAATGAGCTGCTTATCGAAGCCGTTGACAGGATGAAAAAAGCGCTGGTAAAGCTAAAATAAATTAAAACAGCAAGCCGTTTCTTTAAAATGACAGACAAGAATACCATTACCCGGCTCTTCCATTCGTTTGAAGACAAAAAGCTGCTGATCATTGGCGACGTAATGATCGATGCTTACCTGTGGGGCAGCGTTGACCGCGTTTCGCCCGAGGCACCCGTGCCCATCGTGTCGCTCAACAAGCGGGAAAACAGGCTTGGGGGTGCTGCCAACGTGGCACTCAACATCCAAAACATGGGTGGCATACCCGTTTTATGCTCTGTGATCGGCCAGGATGCCAAAAGCGAACAGTTTTTTGAGCTTCTTGACGAGGAAGGACTTTCTGGCGAGGGCATCATCACCAGCAAGGAGAGGCTGACGACAGTTAAGTTTCGCGTATTTGGCAACAACGTGCAGATGCTGCGTGTGGATGAAGAGGTCACCAGGAGCCTGAACGCTGAAGAGTCGGAAATGCTGCTCAACAAGATCACCACGATGATTGACAGCAACGGCATTGACGCCATCGTGTTTGAAGACTACGACAAAGGGGTGATCTCGCCAAAGCTCATTGATGCCGTGTTGAAAAAGGCGAAGGCAAAGGACATTCCGGTTGTTGTTGATCCCAAGAAAAAGAATTTCATGCAGTATGAGGGGGTGACGCTGATCAAGCCCAACCTGAAGGAGTTGCGCGAGGGGCTGAACCTCAACGGAGAACTTGTTGGTCCGGAGCAGATTCAGAAGGCCGTGCTGGCGCTGCAGGACAAGCTCGACGTAGAGATTGTGCTGGCCACCTTGTCTGACAAAGGCATTTTTTACAGCCACAAGGCAGCTGACGGCAAACGGGAAACAGGGGCCATCCCTGCTTACATCAGGGATGTGGCCGACGTATCGGGTGCCGGCGACACTGTGATCAGCCTGGCCGCACTGTGCGTGGCCTGCGGGGCGCCGGTAGAACTGATGGCCAGGATCTGCAACCTCGCCGGCGGACTGGTTTGCGAGATGGTCGGTGTGGTTCCCGTCAACAAGGACAAGCTGCTGTTTGAGGCATTGAAATTGATGTGAAAATGTGCAGATGTGAAAATTGTGTCTCGTTGTCGCCTGACATCAATACGGGCGACCCCAGTGTCGCCCCTACAGCGTCCATCGGTATCTTATTGATGGCCGGTCAAGCCCGGCCAATACGGTAGTATACCCAAGAAGAAACGTCATCAATCAGAAACCAGAAATTAGAAATTAGAAACTAGTAACTCCAAACCCGCAACTATGAACCGTAACCATGAACCCGTAACCATAAACCATGAACAAAGACCTGTCGCACTTTCGTGAGGAATACCGTTTAATGGCATTGAATGAGGCGGATGTGCCTGCTGACCCCTTGCTGCTGTTCAACAAATGGCTGGAGGAGGCCATCGGTGGCGGCGTGCCGGAGCCGAATGCGATGACGCTGGCCACGGTTGGCCGTGATGGCAAACCTGCTGCCCGGGTGGTGTTGCTCAAGGAGGTGAGCGGGGGTGGTTTTGTGTTTTACACCAACTACCTGAGCGACAAGGGCAGGGAGTTGGAGCAAAATCCCAATGCCTCACTGGTGTTTTTGTGGCTTGAGATGCAGCGCCAGGTGCGCATCAGCGGGCGTGTGGTGAAGGTCAATGCGGAGGAATCGGATGCTTATTTTGCCATTCGGCCGCGCAGCAGCCAGGCGGGTGCGGTGGCATCGCCACAGAGCACGGTCATTGAAGGCCGTGACGAACTGGAGGCGCGCTTTGAAGAGGTTTTGAGCCAGGATGGCAGCATTGATCGTCCGCCGCACTGGGGCGGATACCGGCTGATGCCTGATAATGTTGAGTTCTGGCAGGGGCGCGAGAGCCGCCTGCACGACAGGCTACGCTACGGGAAGCTTGCTGATGGCTGGAAGCTGGAGCGCCTCGCACCCTGAGCAGGGATGGCAAGGGCTAACCGGATAACCGGGCTGTGGCAACAATTGAGCCGCGGTGCCTTCATCTTAAAAATCTGCAAAATATTTACCTGCCATACGTCGTTACTTATCCAAAGCATCCTGCATGGCATTGCGGGCTGATCAATGTTGTAATTATTTGAGATGGATATATGATTAAGCACAGGCATTTTATAAGTTTGATGTTTTTGCTGGTTGCGCTGGCGCTGGTGATCCCGGAGGATGCGAATGCCCAGCGGCGAAGTGGTCGGATTTTCAGGTTTCAGAATATTCTGGAGCATGACTTGCGGCCGTATCATTTTGGGTTTACGGTGGGGGTGAATACGCTTGACTTTGCTTTGTGGCCGGAAAAATATCTAAACCAAATTCATGGTTTTACTTATGTTTTACCCACACAGGATTATGGCTTTCATGTAGGAATTGTGTCAAACCTGAAGTTACATCAGTATTTTGACCTGCGGTTTATACCAACGTTTTCATTTGGAGACCGGTACATTGCTTTTTATGAAGATGACTATGATCAAGGATATAAATACCGCCAGGAACTTTCACCATATTTCCTGGACTTCCCACTGCACATAAAATATAAATCTGCCAGGATGACCAACACACGGGCCTATGTAATCGGTGGGGTTAAATATTCTTATGACCTGGGTTCATACGAAGACAGAAGACCAGGAGGTGACAATCCACTTTTTCTCAGAACAGCCAAGAATGATTTTCATTATGAGATAGGTGTAGGGTTTGATCACTATTTTTATTATTTCAAATTCTCAACGGAGATCAAAGCATCTTTTGGATTCCGGAATCTTGTTTTGGATGGAGAGGAAGACATTGTCTTTGGTGCGCAGGAGCGCCATTGGAGCTCCATTGATCGACTAAACTCGCGGAGTATTATGATATCGTTTTTGTTTGAATAAATAAATTGCGTCTGGGACAAAATTCATTTGTCCACAAATGCTCACAAATAATTGCACAAATTTGCACAAATACTGATACGATATATGCAGCCGTCTCTGTGTAACTCTGTGTAGCACTCTGTGTAACTCTGTGTAGCACATTGAGATAATAGGTGGATCCGAATGAAACCGGCAAGGTTGATTATCGCTTTTCAACACATAAATTGTAATGACAGGGCTTGACCTGTCAAACCAAAACACAAAACCGCATCACAGCATAAGCAATGAATAAAATGATCCACAAAAAGAACATTGTTACGTTTGGTCTGATCTTAACCGGGTTGGTTTTGCTTGTGGCCTGCGGCGATGATGATGACGAAATAGAGGTTGACAGGGTCACCGAGACGGAGTGGTATTCTGCCGGTGACGATGTAGCGCCTTTATTTCGTGCTTTTCCCATGGAAATTGACTCCATCTACCTGAGATTCCGGGTTACAAGGCCCTGGGAGCAACTGGACACGCTGCTGTATCGTGTGTATATCGAGTATTATGAAATAAGCAATGATGATTATCAATTAATAGATATCATCACTGGCTCGGACCAGCCCAGCTGGGGTGCGTCAATTGACAGGGAGGAAAC
>SKOK01000255.1 GCA_007120085.1 Bacteroidales bacterium
AGGATTATGTTTTCATTTTATTTCCTTGCTCTCTGATTAATCCCGTATGTACGGGACTCTAACCGACTGAGCTAAGGAGGAATTTCTCCAATGGCCATTGCCATTTTGGAATTGCAAAAGTAATAAAAATATTTATCCGCAAAAATCTTTTTGAAAAAAAATTCATTTATTGCCCCCTGCGCGAACAATTACTCTATATTTCAGTTTCTATATTATGTCGCACCAAAAATATGAGTTTCAAATTATTTTTCATACACGTGTTCTTTAGCAACTATCAACCACAAATTATCAACCATAAATCAATGAAAGATACCCTCGCAAAACTCAACATCCAACCCCTCAACCCCGGGGTGTGCACCGGCCTAAACTGGATCGAAACCACAGGCGATGAAAACATCTCCGTGTCGCCAGCCAACAACAAGGAAATAGCCCGCGTAAAAACGGCTACACTCGACGATTATGAAACCATCGTGCAAAAGGCACAGGAGGCATTCCTTGTGTGGCGCGAGATACCCGCACCGCAGCGCGGAGAAGTGGTGCGGCAGATCGGAAATGCCCTCCGTGAGTATAAAGAAGACCTGGGCTATCTCGTAAGCCTCGAAATGGGAAAGATATACCAGGAGGGACTGGGCGAAGTGCAGGAGATGATCGACATCTGTGATTTTGCCGTTGGGCAGAGCCGCCTGCTCAATGGCTTCACCATGCACTCTGAAAGAAAGCAACACCGCATGTACGACCAGTATCACCCATTGGGCATCGTCGGACTGATCACATCCTTTAACTTTCCCGTGGCGGTTTGGGCATGGAACGCCATGCTGGCTGCCGTTTGCGGCGATGTGGTGATCTGGAAGCCGAGCTCCAGGACACCACTCACCGCCATCGCCACACAAAAGATCATTGCCGGTGTTCTCAAAGAAAACAATGTGCCCGAAGGTGTGTTCAACCTCATCGTGGCTAACTCGAAAGTGCTGGGCGATAACTTCGTGGCCGATAAACGAATCCCCCTGTTCTCCATTACCGGCTCAACAGCCGTGGGTAAACGACTTTCCGGAATCATCGGGGCACGCCTTGGCCGTTCCATCCTTGAGCTGGGTGGCAACAATGCCGTCATCATTGCACCCAGCGCAAACCTGGAAATGGCCGTCAAATCGGTCGTTTTTGGTGCCGTGGGCACCGCCGGACAGCGATGTACATCCACTAGGCGCCTCATCGTGCACGAAAGCATCCATGAAAATGTGGTTGAGAAACTGAAAACCGCTTATGCCAGTGTGGCACAGAGGATCGGGAACCCTCTTGATGAAACCACCGTGGTAGGACCACTGGTGAGCGAAGATGCCGTGAACGACTTTCTAAATGCCATCAAAAAAGTAAAGGAAGAGGGAGGCAAGGTTCTTTTTGGCGGCACATCCTATGACTGCGAAAACCGGGCTTTTTGCCATTATGTAGTCCCCACGCTCGTTGAAGCCGAAAACCATTATGCCATCGTGCAGGAAGAAACCTTTGTGCCAATCCTTTACATCATGAAGTACAGGACCATTGAAGATGCCATCGCGCTGAACAATGGCGTACCACAGGGCTTGTCGGCATCCATCTTTACTGAAAATATCCGCGAGGCTGAACTGTTTTTGTCTGAGACCGGTTCTGATTGCGGCATTGCCAACGTAAATATCGGTACTTCGGGCGCAGAGATTGGTGGTGCATTTGGTGGTGAAAAAGACACCGGCGGTGGCCGCGAGTCTGGCTCCGATTCCTGGAAAAGCTATATGCGCAGACAAACCAATACGATCAACTACAGTACCGACCTGCCCCTCGCACAAGGCATACAGTTCGGCTTCTAAAAAAACCGAGCATTGAAAACCGAAAACCGAAAATCGAATATCGGCAATCGAGAATCATCCTTCGTCAGGTACGCGTTTGAACTCCCTGCCTGTAAGGTATAATACGACACCCTGCGGTATGATTGAACTGGCGAGAAAGAAAGCTTTGATCCGTTTCCCGGGAAAAATAATGCCCTTCCCCTGGAGTAAGCCTTCAACTCCTTTGCGGGCAACCGTTTCGGCTGATACAGCCAAACCCTTTGCAAAGATTCCACCGTCGGTGATTCTCTTTTTGACATGAGAGTTTGTAGGTACGCCCGCAGGAAAAATTGCCGACACATGTATGTTGCTGCTTTTGAGTTCACTGCGTAGTCCTTTCGTAAAATACATAAGGTAAGCTTTGCTGGCAGAATATACGCACTTGCCAGGTAGGGGTGAAAAAGCACCCATGCTGTCAAGGTTCAGGATGTAGGCTTCCGGTAGTTTAAGAAAGCCGGGCAAGAACATACGGGCTAGTTGCGTTGTAACGAACACATTAAGCATCAGCATGCTTTCAATCTTGTGATCCGGCATGCGCTCAAAACGGTCGTTAAAGCCTACGCCAGCATTGTTTATCAGTACATTAACGGTTAATCCGTTTTGTGTGGCGAATGCATGAACTTTCTTGTGGGCATCCTTGTCGGTTAGGTCCAGTTCCAGGAAACGGCATTCCACACCATGGGTTTCGCTTATCTCCCTGGCTAATTCGGGAAGGCCGGTTCCGGGAAGGCTAACCAGCAGCAGCTTTTTCCTTCTTTTTGCCCATTCAATGGCAAAGGCGCGACCGATTCCAGAACTGGCACCGGTGATCAGGGCATAATAATCGCTGCCGCCATTGGCTGGCTGTGCCTGTTTTTTGTGCATCCATTCCAGGGTTTTTGAAAACCCTTCGGCCAGCGGCGTGATGCAGTAGCCCAGTTCTTCGATGGCTTTGCTGCTCGACAGCCTCCGGTGTTGCAGGTAACGCCTTACCCAGCCGGGGGTGATCATCGCAGGCCTTCTTACCAGTGCGCCAAATGCCACCATTAATGCAGCCGCAAACCATAGTATGGGAAATGGGATGCGCACCAGCAACCGCTTTTTGCCGGTAGCATGCCGCATGGCATTAAAAAAGTAGTTAAAGCTTGCATTTTCACCACCCAGGATGTAGTCGCCACACTCGCGGCCCCTGGCCATTGCCAGTTCATGACCCTGTACCACATCATTAATGTAGGCATAATTGCCGATTGTTTTGCCACTTCCAGGAATGATCCGCCATCTGCCTTTGTCATACATTCGCAGGATCTTGGTTACTGCGTTGCTTTCACTCAACAGTCCGGGCCCGTAAACCCTGCTTGGATAAACGATTATGACATCCAACCCCCTTGCGCGGTAATCGTTGCAAAGGTCTTCAGCCTGCTTTTTGGTTGCTGCATATTCGGTGTGGTGGTGCTTTGGCCTGGGGCTGTTTTCATCAGCATCCTGTTCAGCGCCGGTAACGCCAAACGTACCTGCTGAAGAAGTGAAAACGACACGTTTTACGCCTTCTTTCATGGCAGCTTCCAGCACGTTGCGCGTGCCTTCCACATTGATTATCCGAAAAGTATCAGGCTCTTTGGCCACGGGTTTGGCAAAAGCCGCGAGGTGAAAAACGTGTGTGCATCCCTTCATGGCCGCCTGCACTGAGACAGCATCTGTAATGTCGCCTTCAAACACACGTGCACCAGCTATGCCCAGGCTTGCTGCCCGGGCTGTTGAGCGTACCAGCAGGTGAAGATCATGCCCTGCTTCGGCGAGGTGTTTTGCCAGCGCCCCGCCAATGAAACCGGTGCTGCCTGTTATGAGATATTTCATTGGTTCAAGGTTTATGGTTACGGGTTGCGGGTTTCTAATTCAGTGTTGAGACAAGGCTGCCTTGTCTTTATGGTCAAAAGGCATGGGTTTTCTTTTCACCCTGGGGTGCTCCCTTTCTTCTTCCTTCGAGCTTTATACAGCTTCTTGCTTCAATCTTCTGCTTTCATATGTTTGTATTTGCGTAAGTGATTGTATGTCTGTGGCTTGTATTTATTCCCAAGATGGCGAATGGATGTTAGATTTTAGATTTTCTTTTCCCAACCTCTATCTTCCACCATCCAGCTTGCATAATCATCCCCCTTTTTTTTCTGTAAACAATCCTGTCATGGGCGTTTCATGTGTTCTGTCTCTTTTCTCATAAACTGAAACCTCATAGCCGGATTATAGTATATTGAAAATATCTCTGTTGATATGGACAAAACAAGATGCAGCAGGAATGCCATCCAGAAAGAGCCGGTCAACAGTGAAACCACGCACAGTACAAACCCGAAAGGGATGGCCGCCAGGGTTTCCTTTTTGCCGTTGGGGATATGAAAGACCGAATACAACAGTAGGTTGATGGCAATGGCGGGCCAGATACCAAAGGCTGCAGCGGTCGAAAACAACAGCAATCCCCTGAAAATATATTCATAAGCCAGCAGATACAGAGCCCAGCCACTGATGCTGATCAACACCTGTTTCGGCCCCCACTGTGACAAACGCATATGGGGGATCCTTTTGTAAACGTCCGCTTTCCTGGAAGCAAGTGCCGATGTTGCAAGGATGAGCATAACCAGGGTCAAGACGGCATATGATGGTACTGTCATTGAAAAACCAGCGAACGCATATGGCCTGGGTTGAAGTGTGAAGAAGCTGAAAAACAACCCTGCCGGAAGCAGCCCCATAAGTGAAAAACCAGTCAGTTTCTGAAAAACGAAAAGAATGGTCTTTTGACCATCTGTTGCATAACTACCAGCGAGGCGGTTTTTAATTGTGCCGGAAAAAGCAATGGAATAATATGCAAGGTAACCGGCCGTTACCACTACAATGGCCGTGACAGCCTTTATCAATTCTGGTGTAATGGAAGCGCCCATAAATGATCTGTTAAGGGTTCATGGTTACGGGTTTTGTATATAATCGCCAATCAGAAATCACGTATGGGTGTCAATCATTGCTAACAAGGTTATGAATATGTGCAATTTAACCATAAAATGAATATTTTGCAATGAAGGTGTATAATTTAAAACCATTTTAAACAACACTGGTTTTGCTGTTTCAAAAGTAGTACTCATTCAATACATTTTTATAATTTTGCAGATTACATTTTTGCTTGTCATATATGTCAACCAGTATAAAGAACGTAAAACATTATCACTCAGAAGGGCCTAATAGGCGCAGAATCCGGTTTCCCGGTCGTGGAAACCTTTTGTTCCTGATGCTTACTGCTATGATGTTTTACATTGTGGTGTACTCTGGTGCAGTTAGTGAGTATGAGCC
>SKOK01000124.1 GCA_007120085.1 Bacteroidales bacterium
AACACCCCCGCCCTGCATTACGGATGGCTGCTTCAGTTTGTGCCAGAAGACAACATCTACGTGTATTTCAGGTATGACAAAGATGATATCGTGATGGTGATCCTCAACAACAATGATGAGGTAAAGCAGCTCGATCTGGCCCGTTTCCGGGAAGGCTGGCTCGGCAGTACCCGGGCAGAAGACCTCCTGAGTGGCGAGGTATTTAATGATTTTAGCCGCTGGCAGATTCCCGCCAATACATCCATGGTGCTGAAATTGCAGTAGTCCTACTCTCCCAACACCGTCTCAAGTACGCTGTGTGACTTTATTTCAGGCATCCCTTCCAGATGATACCTGTAGTAGTCAATGATTTTTTGCAGCAGCACTCTTCTCTCTTCTTTGATGATGTGGAGTTCATGTTGTTGAGATGTTTCGGTGTTAATCACCTCCAGAAATACCAGGCTCAGCCTTTCACTCAGACAGAACTCGGGGTCGTCAGACCTGTGTTGAAACATCCCTTCCCTGATATTGAAGAACCGATGTTGCTTGTCGTGATTGTCGCGTGGCTTGAAGCCCAGGTAACGGCTGAGCCGAATCAGGAATACAAGGTGATAGTTTGCAATGCTTTCGTGTGTTTGATCGAGCTGTCTGAGCGATTCTGCAAGAAAATCGAACAGCTGAGCATTTGCTTCCTGGTTTTTCAGTGCATGGTTAAGTATTTCGGCCAAAAAGATGGCGATGGATGTTTTGTTTATTGCATAAGGGATAGAGCCATAAGGCTGAGGGCAGTTGATCTCTTTGAGGTGTTGAAGACCGCCGCGCTCTTTGTGGTAGGCTACTACTTCGACGATTGACAGGGGCTGAAACAGGTTTTTTTTGAAGCGGGATCTGGCTTTTCTGACACCGGGTACCAGGTATGACTGCAGGCCAGCCTCCCTGGTATAAACCCTTGCTATGATGCTGGTTTCGCTGTATTTGATGCTGTGAAGGATAATGCCGGCGGTCTTTTCTATCATGGTTTACTGGATGAACATGATCTTTGTCACCATCGTTTCTTCACCGTCGTCGTTGGTGGAGAAGACGAGGTAAACGCCTGATGAGGGTCGGCGGCCAAAGATGTCCTGTCCGTTCCAGACTGCCTGTCCGCCTTCGGCGATGGTTTCCCATACGAGCTTGCCGTTGATGTCGGTAATTTTTACACTGGCATTCCTGACCAGCCCTTTTACTGCGATGTATCCGTCGTAGCCGGGGCGCACGGGGTTAGGATATGCATACACATTGTTGGCGTGCCTGTTGGCGGCTTCAGTGGCAAAGCCACGAAACGAAACCAGGCCGCGGTCGGTGGCAAAGTACACCTCGCCGGTCTGGCCGTTGATGGCGATGTCGAGGATGTTGTTTGAGGGCAGCGGGCTGTTATCCTTGTCGAAGTGAAAGATGGTCTCACGTCCGTCGGCCGACAGCAGGAAGGCACCGCTGCGGCTGGTGCCGAACCATTTTTTGTTGCTGCCATCCACTTCGATGCAGTTCACGGTTTCTGTTTCCAGCAGGTATCCGGCAAAGCCGTCATCCTGTTGTACGATGATGCGCTGGGCATTGAAGGCATCGCCACTAAAAGCCTGGTGTGGGGAGTAAAATACGGCTACCCCCTCGTCGGTGCCAACCCATACATATCCTGAGTGGTCCAGCGCCAGGCTGTGCACGTTGTTGCTTGGCAAGGCTCCGCTGCTGGCCTGTGATGTTAGCCGCCGTGCATCAAAATCGTTGGTGTTATTGAGCGTATATTCCTTGAAAACAAAGATGCCATTCCCGGGGAGAACTACCCACTTCTGGTCGCTGTTGTCAATTATGATGTCGCCAAGGCGGGTTGGGGTGCCAAAGGTGCCGCCGCTGGTAAATGACATCCACTCGCCGTTCGGTTTTTTTACTGACAGAGGCCTCTCTACCTCTGAGTTGGTAACCCACAGGTTGCCGTGGCGATCGGCAATGACACCGCCTACACGCAGCCAGTCATTGTATTCGGTTCGCCTTCGAAGGGTGCTGTTGTCTTCATTGTAGAGGGTTACCAGTCCATCGGGGTTGAATGCCATCATTCCGCCATACCAGCTTGCAGCGTATGCAATCTCGGGATTGGCGGGGTCAGTGCTCACCCTGATGATATCTGCGACATCTAAAAGTTCAGGGAAATGGATACGGTTAAAGTTTTTCCATGTTCCTCCTTCCAGCAGGAAAATGCCATTCCTGTTCCAACTGTTCACGCCACCGTAGGTTACGGATCCCGGAGCCACCCACAGTCGTCCGTTTGCTGAGGCCAGTCCGAAAGAATTAGCGTATGGGGGTCCCTGGAGTACGATTTTTTCATAGTGTTGCGGTCCGTGTTGCCTTACGATCCCATGTCGCTGATCAGCAACCCAGAGCCCCAGACCGGCATCATACAGCGCATCATTTGGTGTTACCGTGCCGGCGTAGTAATTATCCACAACCTCCACAAGCTGCAAACTTTCATCAAAAACGCTCAACTGGTTATCATGTGCAATGATGAGTTTTCCGTGGCTTGCCCTGATGTTTCTGATGTTTTCCATGATGGTTTCGGCAGGTGGCACAAATGATTGCCATCCTTCAGGGCCAAGAAAGTATATGGGATTTTCATCATTGCTTTCCTGAACGGCAATGATTTTATCGCCAAGCAGTTCAAGCATGCTGAATACCCCGGTGGGCTGGCCGGTCACTTCCACCATTTCCCAGTTGCGGTAGTCTGCGAGGTTTGCTGCATCCAGGTCTGCGGCCATCAGGCCTGCATTGGTGGCTGCATACAGCCTGGCATCTGTCATCAGCAGGTCATACACCATCACGATGCTGCCGTGCGGACCGATTTGCCAGGTGTCATATATCAGCATGTCGGTGAGGCTCATGTCCACAATGCCAAAATCGCAGGCCAGCAGTGCCCTGTCGCCATCGAGCAGGATATTGTTGATCTTTTTACTTCCAATAATGGAGGCTTGTACAATGTCGGTGATATTGAAAAACTGCTCCTCTATGATGATGTCAATATTGCCGTTCTCATATGCAGCAATGATGGCGCCCCTGCTTTCAGAATATGCGATGGTGCTGATGTCAAAGTCGCTCAGACCCTGCACCTTGCTGATTCGTTCAACGCTATTATCTTTTTTGTCATACATGATGAGGGCATAAGGGGTTGCTCCAATGATATGGGAAGGGGATTCTGCCAGGCGGATGATATTGTTGCCTGGGGTATGGTGTCGCCAGTGCCCGACGGGGATGTTCGCTGCGGCCTCAACCGGGAAGAAGCCTGTGGAACAGATGGCGATGAGGCAAAACCAAAATATGAGAAGTCGCATTGTATTCATTGCAGATTAAATAAAAAAGCAGGTCAGGAACAGGACGATCAGAAAATCTCCCTTCTGAAATAGTCTCTGGGCGTTTCTCTTTCCTGCACTTTGGAGCAGTCTGTTTCTATGGATGGAGGATACAGTGGTTTTTCAAAGTCCTCTTTGCTTACGTTGAGTGATTCGTCGGCATATACTTTGGTCATAAACTTTGCCCAGATGGGCAAGGCGGTATTGGCGCCCTGTCCCAACGACAGATCCCGAAACCTTATGCCCCTGTCTTCGCCGCCCACCCATGAAGCGGCAACCAGGTCGGGGGTGATGCCCACAAACCAGCCATCGGAGTTGCTCTGCGTGGTACCCGTTTTGCCTGCTATTGGGTGTTCAAAACCATAGCGCCACCTGAGCCTTCTGCCTGTGCCCTCATACACGACACCTTTCATGAGTTCCAGCATTAGCCAGGCTGTTTCTTCACTCATGGCTTCTTCGCGATGAGGAATAAAAGCCTCTATGAGGTTGCCATTCTGATCTTCAATGCGGGTAACAAAACTTGGTTCTATGTAAACGCCTTTATTGGCATAGGTGGCGTTGGCGCCAACGATCTCATAGATCGACAGGTCGGGGGTTCCCAGTGCGATTGCATAAACTGCCGGGATATCGCTTTTTATGCCCATCCTCCGTGTAAGCCTTATCAATGCTTCGGGAGAGTAACGTTTCATAAGAAAGGCGGAGACGTAGTTCACCGAGTTGGCCAGTGCCCACTGTAGTGTTACCATTTCACCTTCCCTGTCATCGCTGGAGTTTTTGGGAGTCCACAGGGAGTCATTCCACAGTTCAAAAGTTACGGGAGTGTTTGGTACTTTAGTGCAAGGCCCGAATTCACCTTCCTGCATGGCCAGGGTGTAGAGGAAGGGTTTAAAAACAGAGCCCACCTGGCGGCGGCTTCCCGTGACGTGATCAAACTTGAAGTGGCTAAAGTTGTTGCCTCCCACATACGCTTTTACGTGGCCGGTGTGTGGTTCAACTGCCATCATCCCGGCATTGAGGAAATGTTTATAGTACCAGATAGAGTCAAGGGGCGTCATAAGGGTGTCAATGTCGCCCTGCCACGAAAAAACACGCATGGCCCTGGGCTCATTGAATGATTCCAGGATTTCTGCCTCCGAGAGTCCGAGGCTGCGCATGCTTCGGTACCTTTCTGACCGTCTTATGGTATTGGTGATGTTAGCGTCAACCTGTTCCTGTGATAAATCACGGTCGTATGGTGCATTGGTATATCCTCGCCAGTGTCTGAAGAAAGTTGGCTGCAGGTAATTGCCCATGTGCTCTGCAATGGCTTCTTCTGCATGTTTCTGCATCCGTGAATCGATGGTGGTATAAATTCTTAACCCATCCGTATAAATGTCATAGTTGCTGCCATCGGGTTTAAACATTGTACGGCTCCATCGTCTGAGTTCGCCCCGCAGGTACTCCCGGAAGTATGTGGCAATGCCGGTGTGGTGGTCTTGTATCTGGAAGTTTGACATATCGAGCGGCAACGCCCTCAGGGAGTCGTATTCTTCAATGGTAATGTATTCATACCTGGCCATTTGAGTCAGCACAACCTGCCTGCGATTCAAAGCCCTCTCGGGGTTTCGAACTGGGTGGTACCACGACGGAGCTTTGAGCATCCCTACCAGCACGGCTGCTTCTTCGGCTTGCAGTTCTTCCGGTGTGGTGTTGAAATACGTTTTGGCCGCAAGCTTGATGCCAAAGGCGTGGCTGCCAAAGTCAACGGTATTAAGGTACATTGCGATAATCTCTTCCTTTGTGTAGTTGCGCTCGAGTTTGGCAGCCGTCACCCATTCTTTAAGCTTGATGATTATGATCTGATATGCAGATGGGTTCTCCTGGCGTGGGAAAAGGTTTTTTGCCAGCTGCTGGCTTAATGTGCTTCCTCCGCCGGCGCTGCGTTGCCCCCCGATGATGTTTCTAAACAAAACCCTCAGGATACTTTTGATATCGACACCCGAATGATAGTGAAAACGAACGTCTTCGGTGGCCAGCAGGGCATTGACCATATTGGGCGATATCTCGCTGTACTGAACATTTGAACGGTTATCGATAAAAAATGTACCCAGCAGCTGTCCGTCGGCTGAATAAATTTCGCTTGCGAGGTTACTTTTCGGGTTCTCCAGCTCTTCAAAAGAGGGCATAAAGCCCCATAATCCGATGGAAATGCTATAGAAAAGCAAAAAAGCAAAGACAACGGGCGAGCTAAAAACCACCCAGAAAATGATTGAATACCTGCGTTTATTGATTCCTTTTTTGGTCATTGTTTTGATGTTTCTCGTATAAAACGTCGATCAGTGCCCTTTATTATTTTCTTTCAATGCGGATGCCGGTATCAGCAATGCCATGTAAGGTATTTTCCCGCATTCCGTGGTGGATTTTGAAAGTGTAGTTACCTGTTGAGGGAAACCATACATCATCGCGAAAAAGAAAGCGGTTGAACCTTATGCGTCCGAATCCGCTGCCGGTCCATTGTCCGCGTTTGTCAGCCAGGGTACACTCAATGGTGTCGCGCAAGATGCGGCCATCGGGAAATGCTATTTCCAGAAAAAGGAATAGATTGCTGTATGGATAATCAGTAGTGTTTCTGATGTCAAGAGATAGTTTATGCAGGGAGAGGGTGTCCTGGATATTTGCTTCAAAGAGCAGATAATCCTGGTAATGCCAGCCTTCAGCAGGTATTGCTTTTTGCTCCTGGTAAACAATGTCGTTGTTACAGGCCCACAACAATACCACACTTCCAAACAGCAGGAAAATGTATTTATGCCTTGCAGGTATCATAGGCTGTAAGCTTAATTTTGTGGTTTGTCAGGGTTCCTGGTTTTTCGTTTGCGTCTTTTGTTCCTGGTTTTCTTTTGAGGTTTGTCAAATCGCGTAAGGCTGTCTTCCAGGCCCGTATTTTGGGTATTGTTGTCATCGTCCGGTAGCTCAGTGATCATTATTTCTTCCAGCAATTCTTCCGGCTTTTTGTTTTTGGCATTCATGGCGATGATCTCTTTCACCCTGTCAGCAGGCACCATAATGATCTTACCCGGGCTATCCTTGTATTCGTAGCCAATGAGCCGGTTCAGCACATCCATTTTATGGTAAATGGCGGTGCCTTTTTTTGTTACGAGGTCTTTGCCTGTGTCGGGGAAATCTTTCAGGATGTCTTCGTAGCAGGCATTTTCATAGTTGATGCAGCATTTCAGCTTGCTACACTGCCCTGCCAGCTTTTGCGGGTTGAGTGAGAGCTGTTGAGTGCGTGCGCTGTTGGTTGATACCGACTTGAATCTTGTCAGCCAGGTGGAGCAGCAGAGCTCTCTTCCGCAGCTGCCAATGCCACCCAGGCGGCTTGCCTCCTGGCGCATGCCGATCTGGCGCATCTCGATGCGCACGCCAAAGGCATCTGCAAGTACGCGTATGAGCTCCCGGAAGTCAACCCTGTCCTCGGCAGTGTAATAAAAGATGGCCTTGGTGCGGTCACCCTGGTATTCCACATCGCTGATCTTCATATCCAGGTTGAGTGATGAGGCAATCTCTCGCGACCTGAACATGGTGCTGTCTTCCTGTTTGACAGCGGTTACCCATTTCTCAATGTCAGAAACTTTTGCCTTACGATATACTTTTTTAAATTCAGTGGCGACAGGATTCACCCCTTTGCTTTTCATCTGGAGCCTGACAATTTCTCCCGTAAGTGTAACGATGCCGATGTCGTGGCCAGGGGATGCTTCCACTGCTACGATATCGCCGGTTTCGAGCTCCAGGTCAGCAGCAGCAGAAAAAAATTCCTTTCGGCTGTTTTTAAAGCGTACTTCAACAATGTCATTGGCGGGATATGCTTCCGGTGGGCTGATGTTTTTCAGCCAGTCAAAAACGTCCAGCTTGTTGCAGGAGTGCCTGTAAATATCGAGTTGACGGGTGTGAGGCTGCGGGGCACAAATGCAGCCTCTCGATAAAAATGCTTGCTGATTGTTCTTTTCCAAAATGCTTTTTTTATAACTTACAAAGTTAATAAAATCTCTGGTTTCAAGATGCCTTTATGTGCATCAGCCGACTTAAGTTAAATGAAAGGTCAGTAAATAAAATTTTTGGATTGGCATTCCTTTCAAGGTGGAGGATGGCCTGATTGAAGGTCTCCACGATTTTCAATGCATTGTTGTGATTGATGAAGGGGGAGAAGCCGTCAAGGAAATCCTGCTGCTCCTCGTCAAGGCGTATCAGTCCTGTGGCATTGTAATTGTTGACCACCGACAACCTGAACATCTTGAGTCCAAACTGAAAGAAAGACTTTTGCTTTTCGCGCCCTGCAGAGGCGGTTTTTTCAACCCACTTAATTATATTTGCCGTATCTTTTTTATAACAAAGACGCATCCACTCCCTGAAAGCATTGAAATCGGCCATTTCTTCATCATCATCAATCAGTTTAACTGCTTGAGCAATATCTCCGTCTGATAAAAATGCAATCTGTCCTGCCCTGGTTTCATCAATGCCAAACTTCTCAACAAGTGACTGCTTAAGCTCGTTTTCGGCAGGCAAAGGTACCTTCAGTTGCTGTGTCCGCGACAAAATGGTGTTGATGATGCGGTCCTTGTTCTCCGAAACCATCAGGAAAAGCGTATTGTCAGGTGGCTCCTCAACTATTTTCAGCAGCTTGGGTGCAGCAGCGTAATAAAGCTTTTCTACCATGTAGATGATCACCACCTTGTAAGGGCTTTCGTATGACTTAAGTCCCAGTAACCTGATGATGTCGTTACAGTCCTCGGCATTGATGATGGCTTGTTTGTTTTCTATCCCGAGTGCTTCCAGCCAATCGAGATAGTTAAAATATGGTGTTTTGAGCAAGAATTTGCGCCAGTGCGCAATAAAAAGCTTGCAGCTGACCTTGTCCTTGTCTTTGGTCTCCTTGTTGGACGCCGCCGGAAAAACAAAATGGAGGTCAGGGTGCTCCAGTTTGTTGAATTTCAGACACGAGGGACATTCCCCGCAGGCATCATCAGCTTGCCGGTTGCGGCATTGTATGAAGCGTGCATAGGCCAGTGCCAGTGCCAGCGTGCCACTTCCCTGCTGACCCCAGAATAGCTGGGCATGGCTGATGCGGTTATTTACTGCATTATGGATCAGCCGCTTTTTTATCTCATTATGCCCGATCACATCCCTGAACATCATTGCCTTTTCCCTGTTTGTGTTTGCATGTGTGTCTGATTTTCTTTTTCCAACCTCTATCTTCCAATCTCTAACCTCCACCATCCAGCTTGCATAATCATCCCTCTGTGTTACTTCTGTGAAACTTTATTTGTTCTCGCAGGTTGCCGCAGATTATGTGATAATTATGCTCCTGTGTGTCCCAAATTTGGTCATGGGTGTTTCATGTATTTTTAGAAGTTCAAACCTACTATTTTTTTTTCACAAGGCAAAACAAAAATGGATTCGAAGTTCCATGCGGTTTTCAATCGACAATTGATAATCGGTCACCGCCTGGTAACTTTTTTATGAACAAAACGTATAATATGTTGTTAGATGTTCCGTTGTTATTCATGTTTCATTTGCGTAAGAAACATAAAATACAAAAAATCAATGGTTTGCATAAATACAAAAAATGTTGGTAATTGAAAAAACATTTGTAACTTTGCAAACTTTTTTATTCACGAATTTCATAATCGATGAATCAAAACCGGAAAAGAATCCTTCTCTTCCTGTCGATTTCCCTGCTGCTTATTACCGGATTGTTTACTGTTCGCAATTTTGAAGCTGACAGTGATTTTGTGATGGAAGAGATGCCAGAGGAAACGTATGACCTGTCCGATATTCTTGAAAGAGGTGTGCTCAGGGCAGCCACAGACTATAACATAACCAATTATTTCATCTACCGTGGTGAGCCTATGGGCTTCCATCTTGAGCTGCTTCGTAATTTTGCATCGCACATTGGTGTGGACCTTGACGTTTCCGTATCCAGCGATCTGGGTGAAAACATAAACTGCCTGACCACAGATGACGGTTGTGATATCGTTGCTGCAAACATTACTGTTACACAGTCAAGAAGTCGTATGTTAAACTTTTCAGAACCGCACAGCCAGACTCGTCAGATGCTGGTGCAGCGAAAGCCTTCGTCGTGGAATACGATGTCGTCAAGAGAGCTTGAAAAGCACCTGATCAGGTCGCCACTTGATCTGGCAGGCAAGGAGGTACACGTTCAAAGGCATTCAGTCTTTATAAGCCGCCTGCACCATTTGATGGAAGAGATTGGCGACACCATTTACGTAGTTGAGCGACAAGAAAATATGGAGAGGCTCATTGAGGAAGTGGCAGAAGGTAAGATTGATTACACTGTGAGTGATGAGCAGCTGGCTTATTTGCATCAGCTTTATTTCGCCAACATTGATGCCCAGACGCCTGTAAGTTTTGAGCAAAACCTGAGCTGGGTCGTACGTGAAGGGGCTGATGACTTGCTTGCTGCCGTCAATGAATGGCTCACAGTCTTCAAAACCACGCGCAAATATGCCAACATCTACAATAAATATCACAGGAACCCGCGCATGGTTTACATGGCAAAGAGCGAACTGCACTCGTTGGGTGGCGGAAAGATCTCAGTATTTGATGATTATTTTAAGCGTTATGCTGACATAGTAGGCTGGGACTGGCGTTTGATCGCCTCCCTTTCATACCAGGAGTCGCGGTTTAACCCGTCGGCCGTATCGTGGGCTGGTGCATTTGGCATTATGCAGCTGATGCCCGGCACGGCAGAGTTCCTGAATATTGGTGCTGATGCCAGTGTTCAGGAGCATATTGCAGGTGGCATTCGATATCTCAAATGGCTCGATGGGCGGCTGTCTGACATCATTGAAGATGATGATGAGCGGGTAAAGTTTGTGCTTGCATCTTACAATATGGGACTTGGTCATGTGCTGGATGCCCGCCGTCTTGCTGAAAAGTACGGTAGAAACCCGGATGTTTGGAGCGGCAATGTTGATTACTTTGTGCTCAATAAATCAGAGCCCAAATACTACCTGGATCCTGTTGTAAGGTATGGCTATGCCAGGGGCTCGGAGCCGTATCATTATGTTTCCGAGATCATGGACAGGTATATGCACTATACAAATGCGATAGACGTGCTGGCAAGGTATGACAATTAGTGTGCTTCCAGCCAGTTATTGCCGGTATTCATTTCAACCACGATGGGCACCGGCAATTTTATTGCTGTCTTCATCTTGTCTTCAACCAGTGGCATAAGTGTGTCGAGTTCCTCAATGAGGGCATCAAACACAAGTTCATCGTGCACCTGCAATATCATCTTGCTTTTCATTCCTTGTTTCTGCATGGCTTGGTGGATGCTGATCATGGCGATCTTGATCATGTCGGCAGCGGTGCCCTGTACCGGGGCGTTGATGGCGTTGCGCTCAGCGTAACCGCGCACCGTGCTGTTTGAGCTGTTGATGTCCCTGACATACCTCCTGCGACCCATCATGGTGTTCACATAACCGTGTTTGCGGGCGTGGGCGATGTTCTGTTCCATGTATTTTTTCACACCAGGGTACTTGCTGAAATACTGGTCAATGATAAAGGCAGCTTCCTGGCGTGGGATGCCGAGCCTCTCAGACAAACCGAATGCCGATATGCCATACACAATGCCGAAGTTTACGGTTTTGGCATTTCTGCGCATATCCCTGTTGACTTCTTCCAGTGCGACCTCATAAACCTTTGCGGCGGTGGCAGCATGGATGTCGAGGCCCTTGCTGAAAGCCTCCATCATGGCCTCATCTTTGCTCAGTGCCGCGATGATCCGGAGTTCAATCTGGCTGTAGTCGGCTGCCAGCAGGGTGTGCTGATCGTCGCGCGGCACGAATGCCTGGCGGATCAACCTGCCCTCTTCCGTCCTGATGGGGATGTTTTGCAGGTTGGGGTTGTTGGACGACAATCGCCCGGTGGCCGCCACCGCCTGGTTGTAAGACGTGTGTATGCGGCCGGATTTTTCCGAAATCAGCTTCGGCAAAGCATCCACATAAGTGGATTTTAACTTAGTCAACGACCTGTAATCGAGTATCTTTTCAACAATGGGGTGCTTGTCCCTGAGCTTCGACAACACGTCCTCGCTGGTGCTATATTGTTTGGTTTTGGTCTTTTTGGCTTTGGCAACGATCTTCAGTTTATCAAAAAGTACCTCGCCAAGCTGCTTGGGTGAGCCTATGTTGAAGGTGCTGCCGGCCAGTTCGTATATTTCTTGCTCAACTTTCCGGATGTCCGTTGTGAGCACCTTCGAATAATCATCCAGGGCTTGTTTGTCAATCCTGACGCCCTCATTCTCCATATCGGCCAGCACGGCTGTGAGTGGTGTTTCAACTTCATCAAAAAGTTTAAGTAATTGCTCTTTTTTAAGCTCCGGCTCAAAAATATGCCGAAGTTTCAACGTGATGTCGGCGTCCTCGCAGGCATAGGCAGTGATGGTTTCCAATGGTACGCTGCGCATGCTTTTTTGTGACTTTCCTTTTTTGCCGATCAGGTGTTCGATCGAAACAGGGCTGTAATCCAGGTATGTTTGAGCAAGCACGTCCATATTGTGCCGCATGTCAGGTTGCAGCAGGTAATGTGCCAGCATGGTGTCAAAGAATTTTCCTTTCACATCCAACCCATAATGCTTGAGTACGCCAATGTCAAACTTAAGGTTTTGGCCTGTTTTTTCGATGTTGGGATTTGCAAACACCTCTTTAAATGATTCGGCCATTTTTCTTGCCTTTTTCTGATCTTCAGGAAATGGCACGTAAAATGCTTCACCAGGCTTTGTTGAAAAGGCAATGCCCACAAGCTCCATATCTGCCTTGTCGAGCCCGGTTGTTTCGGTGTCGAAGCAAAACATAGATGATTCTTTCAGCTTGCTGACAAGGGTTTCAATTTCCTTCTCCGTGGTAACGGCCTTGTAATAGTTGCCGGCCATTAAATCCATCAGCTTGTTTTTTGCTGCTTCAGCGGGATTTTCAAATGCATTGGTGTTGTCAAAGAGGTCCATCTGCCCGCTTTGCTGCATTGTTGCCTCCTTCTTTGTTTGTTCCGGAATGATCTCCTGGTCGCCGAACACGCGTTTGGCAAAGGTTCTGAACTCCAGTTCTTCGAGCAGGGGGATCAGCTTTTCCGGGTCAGGGTCCTGCCGTTCCAGTGCGTTGATGTCGGTATTCACAGGCACATCAAGCATAATGGTTGCAAGGCTTTTCGACATCAGGGCCTGGTCGCGGTTTTCCTTAAGGGCTTCGCGGCTGCGGTTGTCCTTCACTTGCTCAACATTCTCCAGGAGGTTTTCCATCGAGCCAAATTCGCTGATGAGCTTTTTTGCTTTTTTTTCTCCTATACTTGGTACCCCGGGGATGTTGTCGGAAGAATCTCCCCACAGACCCAATATGTCGATCAGTTGCTCCGGTTTTTCAATTCCAAACCGCTCACACACTTCTTTTACGCCCCATATTTCAGCATCATTTCCGCCTTTGGCAGGTTTGAGCATGAAGATATTTTCAGACACCAGCTGTCCGAAGTCTTTGTCGGAGGTCATCATGAAAACCTGGAAGCCATCTTGTTCCGCTTTTTTTGCGAGTGTACCGATGATGTCGTCGGCTTCGTAACCGTCCTGCATCAGCACGGGGATGCGAAAGGCTGCGAGTAGTTGCTGTATGTAGGGTATGGCGTTGACGATGTCTTCGGGCGTGTCCTGCCTGTTGGCTTTGTATGCGGCGAAGCCGGTTTTTCGGAGGGTTGGTGCGATGGTGTCGAAGGCCACGGCGACGTGTGTAGGTTGTTCTTTTTTGAGCACTTCGGTGAGTGTGTTGGCAAAGCCCAGTATGGCGGAGGTGTTGAGGCCTTTGGAGTTGATGCGCGGGTTGCGGTTCAGAGCGTAGTATGCCCTGTAGATGAGTGCCATTGCATCGAGCAACAGCAGTTTTTTCGGTTGTGTCATGGCAGGATGTGTTTTGGGGCAAAGATAGTAAAATGGTTTCGGGTTACTGGTTTCTAATTTCTAATTTCTGGTTGCTGGTTGTTGGTTGCTGGTTACTGGTTCATGGTTCATGGTTACGGTTGGGAGTTTCAAATTTCTAATTTCTGGTTTCTGATTGAAGACGTTACTTCTTGACTACGCGACCGTATTGGCCGGGCTTGACCGGCCACCAGTATTATGCCGATGGGTGCTGTAGGGGCGACACTGGGGTCGCCCGCACTGATGGCGGGCAATTTCCCTGTCGTTCTTGTTTTCTGGATGTATATCATATTGTCATGTCCCGCGAAAGGGCGGTGGCCACTATGCGGTAATGACATTGGTTCGCCTGCGTACATTACCAATCCCGGGCCGAGGGAAACCACGGAGTGGTTTAATATGAGTAGCCCCGAATGCAATTCGGGGTCAATGCGCGTACCCCAATCCATCCCTCCCCCCCCCTGAAAGCTGCTTGCAGCTTTCAGGGGGGGCTGCCCTTGACAGGGCAGGTTGTTCAAAATGGGAGGAGGTGCATCTTTCCCCGGCATTTCATACCGGGCTACTCATATTTAACCCCTATCGGGGTTCTCTGACGCCCAACAGTATTTTAAAGTTATAATAGTCCTTATCCTGTTTTCCGGACAGGACACCCACTTTATCATAGGACATATTTTTTTAACCAAACATTACTTAACAATAAGAGCAGTATTTTAAAGTTATAATAGTCCTTATCATTAATAACTCATTCATGGTATATTCATTAGGAATGACATAGTCATAAAAAAACAAAGCCCGGCTGGGGGGCCGGGCTTTGTTCATTAACCAAAACAACATGAAAAGAAATTATAGGTAGTATTTAACTAAACCAATTCATTTATAATTTATCAAATACTGTGCCAAGAAGTTGAAAACATTAATCGTTTATAATATTTTCACTATTATGTTTTAAAAATACCAACGGTATGCGAGGCTTATATTCCTGCCTGGCATGGAGATATTTCTGTCTTCGATGCGCGAAAGGTGGTCTCTGTAGGCTGTATCCAAAAGGTTTTCGCCTCTTAGGATGATCACGTGACGACCCGAAAAGTCGAGGCGGTAACCTGCCTGTGCCCCGATGAGAGTATATCCGTCGGTAATTTCTTCGTCGGGGGCTACGCGGTCTTGTTTGGATACCAGCTGTGCCCTTGCACCCAGCCAGAATGATCCGAAATCGTATTCCGCATTTGCCATCAAGCGGAAAGGCGGGATGAAGGGCAGGAATTCATCGCCATTGCCGTGGCGCTTGCCATTCACATAGTCGGCACCAAGGCCGAGTGATAGCTTTTCGGTTGGGGTATAGCCCAGGCTTATTTCACCACCAAACAGCCTGGCTTCATCACCTTCATACCTAAAAACAGGATAACCTGAAGCTTCATCCACATCGCCGGTTGGCTGGAAGATGATGAAGTTAAAAAAGTGGTTGACATATCCGGCAATTTCGAACTGGAAACGCTTGTTTTTAATATTCAGAAAAAGATCAACTCCTTGACCGATCTCATCTTTCAGGTCGGGGTCGCCGATTTCATAAACGCCGGCACCGAGGTGCTGGCCATCGGCAAAGAGTTCTTCGACAGAGGGGTTGCGGTGTGAGCGGGCAAACTGACCGCCGATCTCGAATCCGTCAACGGGCCTGTAGTTTAAGCCAAAGGAGTTTGAATAGTTGAAAGCGTGGCGCGACACATCGATGTTGGGGAATAGCTCATTGGAAATCGTTGCCGTGTTTTGATAGTCAAGCCGCAGACCACCCTGCAGTCTTACCCTGTTGGTCAGTGGAACCTCCTGAAAGGTAAACACAGCTGCAGATATGCGGCGTTCACCGGGAGTAAAGGCTTCATCGCCGCCGATTTCCATGTGGTGTGCATACAGGTTAAAGCCCAGGGCGCCCCTGTCGAGTGCACCTATGGGTTTATGCTGCAGGGTGTAGGAGGTGCTGAGTGTATATTTTTCGTATTCCAGCTCCATGTCTTCGTCCCAGCTGCCATCGGCCTCTCTTTCCATTTCAAACTCTTGCTGAAACATGCGTGATGCATGGAATCTGAGCTGCGCCCTGTCGAACATACCGTCTCTTTCCCGATGCATATTGCCCTGCATGCTTTGGCGTTGCATGCGGATCTCGATGAGTTCATCTTCGTCCAGTGATTCGGGTATTTGGAAGTTTTGTCCGGTAAAGGACGCGCTGATTCCTCCATTCATATTTGTACCGGTGAGGCCCATCCCCAGGGCTCCGTCGTAATTTTGCATGGCGGTGCCGGTGATCAGTCCTTCGGGGGTGTTGATATCGCCAGACTGGCGGTAGGAGAAGCGGGCTGTGGTTGCCCTGTTTTCGTTACCGTAGGTGATGCGGCCGAAGCCTGCGCCCATCTCATTCACTGAGGCTCCTTGTGCTGAAAGCACACCGGAGACGCCAGGGTCCCAGTCTTCCGGGATGTCGGTAGTGATGAGGTTGATGACTCCGCCAAGGGCACTGGAGCCATAGAGTAAGCTGGCCGGTCCTCTCACCACTTCAATGCGGCTGGCCGCCAGAGGGTCGAGGGCGATGCTGTGGTCGGCAGAAGTCTCAGACACATCGCCCATCCGTTCACCATTTTGCAGTACCAGGATGCGGTCGCCATCCAGTCCGCGGATTACTGGTCTGGATGGAGCTGAACCTAAAGAGCGCATGTTCACCCCAGGCTCAGCGTTGAGCATCTCACCAAAGGAGGCTTCGCTGCGACGCTGCAGCTGCTCGCCGATGAAAGCCTGGTCAGGCTGGTAGCGAAAACCACTGCGTACAGGCGAAGAGGTGAACACTACTTCAGCCAGGTTGATGGCCGTGGGTTGCACTTCCACGTCCACTTCAATGCTGACGTCAGCTTCGGCAACAAATTCCATAAATGTGGTTTCGTAACCCATACCCTGGACAATAAGCCTGTGCTGGCCAATCGGCAGGTTGGTGAGTAAATAGTGGCCTGATGCATCGGTTATTGTACCGATGCGGGTACCTTCAACAAGGATGTTGATGAATGGGATGTGTTCACCGGTTTCTGCATCAATGATGTGGCCGAAAACGTTGGCGTCGGTGCTGAGCCGGGGCTGTTCGCTTTCTGCCTTTAGCAGGGAAAAGCTGACTAATGAGATTATTAGGTATATATATAGGGATTTCATAAGTTTGTTTGTTCGTTGTTTATTGTTTATTGTTTTTTGTTGCTTCGCATTCGCTCAGGGTGGTAGTGGTTGGGGCCTGCCAATCTTGGTTTTTCCGGGCTTTTTAAGGTCTGTAGGGTCTTTAAAGTCTTTAAAGTCTATAAGGCCCAGTTGCAGGACACTGGTTTCTAATCTCAAACCTCAAACCTCTAACATCCAACCTCTGCCATCATAGAGCGGCATGCGGGAATTAAAAAATCCGGTGTTGTGGTTATGCGGCATCTTGCGGTGGCCCGCGAGGAATGATGGGTTGCGTTTCGTTATCAGGAACGAAAGCAGGTATAGGAAGGACGGAAGCACGTTTTTTTGACTGTAACAGGAGTCCCAGCAAAAGTAAAACAACA
>SKOK01000122.1 GCA_007120085.1 Bacteroidales bacterium
AAAACACCATCTGCCCTGATAAACTGGTCGTGATTGTATGCCATCAGCTGGTTTATTTCAATCCTTTCTTGATCCAGAATGATCTTGTGATCAACGTTTAGCTGCCATTTTTCACCTTCAAGGTAAGCATAGGATGGCAAAAACCTTAACTCAAAATATTCAGCGCTAAAAATATTCGCCATCCCTGGTAAATGTCCCGTGTTTTGCATTGTTGTATCAGCAGCGTTCCATTGCAGGTCGAAGGCGATTGAATTATCGGCCAGTGAGGCCTGAAAGGTGGGAGACAGAAAAAACAGGCTATCTGAAAAAATAAACATATCAGCCTGTGACTCAACCAGGAAGTAATCATTTTTGGCTGCACCATGTAAGTACCAGTTCTCCAGCTTTCTATCGGCCAGTTTCAATCGTGGTAAATGTGCGTCAAAGCTTGCATCGTGGTTTGTGGAGTTGTAAACACCACTAATCCAGCTGTCGTTGGCCACACGAATAAACGGAAAGAACAGGTCAGATAACATATTGGTATCCTTAAAGCGAAGGTTGTAGGTGATATCCTGGTGGCCATTTTGCCCGTTTGACAACCTCCGGGATGATGTATCGGCAGTTTCCAGTGCTGGGAGAAAGGTATGCACATAATCCCTAACTGACCGGCCCAGCCCTGCAAAATTTATCCTTCCATATACGTCTGCCTCAACAAACTCGGAACGAACACGCAAGTGTTTATTGCTTTCCGGCCAAATTGTATTGCTGATGTAAATGCTGTCGGTTACATAGCGCCGAACGTCGTTTCTTGAAAACAGCCCGTTTAGGGGGGCTTCTTCATATAAAATATCCCTCACGATAATCTTCCCTTCCAGATCATCCAATGAACCGGCTTTCGCATTGATCAGGAATTCAGCAGATAATACTGAACTGCTGAGTGTATCGCGCTGATAAAGATTCATTGAAGTCAAGTTGGCATCATCAACAATAGCAAGGAAGTCAAATTCGGGTATGGCCTGACTGAAGTCAATCCTCCCTTTAAAATCAAGGTAAATACTGGGATCATCAACCAGGAAAGCACCATCGAACCTGCTATCAGCAAATACCCCACTAAGCTTTAAGTTCTCGTAATCGTAGTTTAAAAGTCCCAGTGATTCGATATTTCCATCAAGGGTGAGCTCCAGGGTTTCAACATCAAACCCTTTACCATTTATGGTGGCTGTCATATCTACCTGACCCAGGTAATCAGGTTGATTCAAAAATTTACCCAGATCAAATGATTCAGTGATCATCTGGCCACGATACGTGTACTTTTGACTCTCCGGGGATTTGCTAAAGGCGATATCACTGTTTAGTTTTCCGATGCTCGAGACCAGCTTCCCATAGGCCTGAAAATCATCGATAGAACCGTTAAGCTCACCTGTGAAAGAAACCTTGCCAAAAGAATACACATATTCCGGCAGTGCCAGATAGGGCTGATTAAAAGAAGCCGGCAGCCGAAAATCAGCCATATCCGTTATTGAGCTTTGAAAAGAGGAAACATTGAGTGCCAATTCAGCCTTTGATAAATCATCCAGCCCATCCAAATAAAAACCACCATCGAATTGCGTGTCATTCCCCGCAGATAATGCTACACCCTCTGCAGTTATTTCAGTAGCATTGCCAGAAAAGCGGCCACTAAGCAACACCTGGTTGTCGGCTCCGTGCATGAAGGTCAGATAGTGGCCTATATCGGCAAGATCAATAGCTGATGGTCTGAGGTCAAGAACATATTCAAAGCTTCGGGATGACAGTGCTTCGGAAAATGAACCATCATAGGTGAGTTCCAGGTCAAAACTCAATTCGGTATTGGCCGTGCGAAGTAAAAAGTTATTGATGCTACCGCCATCATCAAATAAGGCCAGACTACCCGAGAGGTAGTTAACCTTAAAACCATGCGACTCTGTGTATGTCAAGTAATCCAGTTCAAACGCCAGCATGTTGGATGCGAGATGTATTTCGCGAACGGCAAGGTTGATATCCTGGAATGACATTTCAGTCAAGTAAGCTCCATTAATTTCCAAGGGATGATCTGCATCCCGAAAGTGCAAACCAGCTTTACTGATCCGAAAAGACAAGACGTTCGCACTCCAATAGGATACGCTATTGTCAGCCCTGTTATCATTGGAAAAGTAGTCAATTAAAAACTGGTAATTGAAAGCCCCTTCATCAGTTCTGTGCACATTCAACTCGCTGCCGTCAAAGCTTAGCTTTCTTATTTCCAGTTGCTTGTTTCGAAACGACAGCTTGTTGATGATCAAACCCATCCTGTCAACACGCAACAGGCTGTCACCACTGGTGTCGCTGATAGCCACATCTGTCAGGATAATTCTCCTGAAAGGTGCGATATCGACCCCTCCCACCCTAATGTCAGCACCCAGTTCAGCAGACAAGTATTCGGTTATCTGTCTGGCTGCATAATTCTGGACTGCCTTCACATGCAGAAGCGCATAAAGGGTGACAGGCAACAAAATCAAAACCACCAATAAGATTAACAGTATTTTTCGGGTTTTTTTGATATTTTTGTCCTCCGTTTAATTACAGGCCTGGCAAGCGCATTTAACAACTATGAGTATATACATTTTGGGAATAGAATCATCTTGCGATGACACTTCTGCCGCTATCATCAAAGATCGCAAAATCCTTGCCAACCTGATTGCAAATCAGGATGTTCACAAAGATTTTGGGGGTGTTGTGCCTGAGCTGGCCTCCAGGGCACACCAACAGCACATCATCCCGGTCATTGAAAAAGCCTTTTCCCTTGCAAAGATAAACAAAAAACAACTTGATGCAGTGGCATTTACCAATGGTCCTGGCCTTTTGGGTTCATTGCTGGTTGGCACCTCTTTTGCAAAGGCCTTTGCATTGGCACTTGATATTCCGCTCATCACCGTTAACCATATGCATGCGCACATCCTGGCGCTCTTTATCGAAGATGAAGCCCATCCGTCCGCACCTCCTTTTCCCTTCCTGTGCCTCACGGTATCAGGAGGCCATACCCAAATTGTGCTTGTAAAAAGTCATTATGCGATGCAGGTGATCGGACAAACCATCGATGATGCGGCAGGTGAAGCCTTTGACAAATCTGCCAAGATCATGGGCCTGCCTTACCCGGGCGGCCCGCTGATTGACAAATATGCCAGGGAGGGTAATGCCGAAGCATTTCGATTCCCCCATCCGAAAGTCCCGGGACTCGATTACAGTTTCAGCGGCCTCAAAACATCCATTCTGTACTTCCTTCGCGACAGGCTAAAAGAAGATACTGATTTTATCAATGACAATATCAAAGATTTATCCGCATCAATCCAGGCTACAATCGTTGAAATCCTCATGCAAAAACTGCATCTGGCATCCAAACAAACAGGCATAAAACACATCGCAATGGCCGGCGGCGTTTCGGCCAATTCAGGGTTAAGACAGGCATTCCTGGATCAACAAGTTGCTGGCAACTGGAAGGTTTACATTCCGAAATTTGAATACTGCACGGATAACGCTGCGATGATAGCTGTTACTGGGTATTTTAAATATTTGAAAAAAGATTTTGCTCCACAGAGCACAACACCATTCACGAGATTCCAGGGCTAATCAACCTCTTCATCAGCAGGCTCCAAATCATTAAATTCGATTTCTGTTTGATCAGGCACATCAATGCGGATAAAACCAGTTTGATCCTGGGGTCTTATAACATGCTCTTCAACATCATAATGATAATAGACAGCAGGCTCCCGACCAGTTTGCTCGCGCACATAAAGGTTCAACAGGTAATCAAATATGTTTTGCGCATTTTGTTTTCCTGAAAACTGTGCAAGTTCGTTTAAGTCATCCAGAGTAAGTAAATATCTGTTTGCATCAAACAAAACCTCCCCAGTGGATCGCCGTATAAAGCGACCCTCAACAAAGTCGCTGGTGGCGTGCACACTAAAAAGAACCTCCATCCCGAAATCAGCATCATTCAGTTTCATGAACTCAAACCAAACATTGTTTTCCAATACGGTAACCGGCTCACGCCTCACATAGTTTATGTTTCCATCGCGGGCAACAAACAACTCCTCGTCAATGTATTCTAACACTTCCATCTGGGCAATGAAAAAGATGTATGCTCGCTCCCCGAGCTTGAAAAATGCATCCATCTGGTCAATGCCATACATTTTTACAGACAGACGTTCAAGTTGCACTTCAAGTGCATCCATAAACATGTTGATGAATATTGAATCTGTAACCTGGTTGATGAAGCGAATGTCTGACTCATCGACATCAGGGAAGTTTTCTACAACTGAAATGCTGTCGGGATGAACCGGCAAAAACGTTTTCATAAGGCCTGAAGGAGGCAAAACCAACACGTGGATGTCTGTTTCATCAACCACGAAACGATTGGCCAGGTTCAGGCTACTCGCACAGGAATATAAGCCGGCTGTCATCAGCAGGAAAAGAAAAGATATTTTATATGTCCTGTTTTCCATTTTACAATAGGCAATCCTGTTTAGAAAAAACGTTTATTATGGCATTCTTATTTCCCCGCCAGCTTTTCCCCAATGCTTTTCCCATATTCGTGACATAAGGCATATTCATCCTCATGCGGGGTAAACTTTACAAATACGCCATCGCCCTGAACGTCAAGTTTTAGGTTGCTAAGTGTTGAATTGATGAGTTTTGCAGCTTCGCCGCTCCATCCGTAAGAACCAAATGCTCCGCCCAGCTTGCGGTTATCCCTGATCGGACTGATAATGCCAAAAAGTTTGTAAACAGGCATCAGGATGTTCTGGTTGATGGTTGGGCAGCCTACAATCACGGCACTGCTCCTGGCCACACGCTCGTCCATGTCGCCAAGGGGCATTGACTCAATGTCGGCCACCTCTACCTCAAAATCGCCGGCACTGCGTATGCCATCACGGATGGCTTCAGCCATTTTGCCTGTATTGTGATAGGCTGAAACATAAGGAATAAAGACATAATTGTTTTGCGGTGTTTGCAAAGCCTCCTTTGCATACTGTTCAGAAATGTCAACCCATTTTTCCCAGTCATTCATCAGCAAAGGGCCGTGTCCGGTAAGTATTGCATCAATTTCGAGCGGCCTGATCTTGTCAATGGCCTTGAGCATGAATTTACTGAAAGGTTTCAGGATCACATCATAATAATACTTGAAGGCATCGCTGAAGTCTCCAACCTTGTTATCAATCATATCAGGATGCGCATAGTGACAGCCAAAAGAGTCGCAGGTAAACAGGAGCTTATCTTCTTCGAGATAGGTGTACATGCTGTCAGGCCAGTGCAGGTTCGGTGCAGAAATGAACCTAAGGGTTTTATTGCCGAGGTCAAGTGTTTCGCCATCTTTGGCTATGATGTGCTTGAAATCCCTGCCGAGGAAATCTTTCAGGTAGTTGATCGCCAAACGACTGCCTACCACGGTGGCATGTGGTGCCAAAGCCAGTATATTGGCCAGGTTGCCACTGTGGTCAGGTTCTGTGTGGTTCAGGATAATGTATTCTATTTCAGATGGATCCGTAACCTTCTTAAGCTTTTCCAGATAGACATCCCAAAACTTTTCCTTGGATGTCTCAATCAATGCTTTTTTCTCAGCATCAATAAAATAGCTGTTGTAGGTAGTGCCATATTCGGTTTCCATCACCACATCAAATGTAACAATGTCATAATCGATCACACCAACCCACTTCACGTCATCTTTGATGCTGATCACTTCTTTGTCCGGTCTTTTAAGTTCTTTTGTGTTCATAGTTTTATTTTTTTGTTTGACAGGTCAAGCCCTGTCATTACATTATGTGACGGGTCAAGCCCTGGTGACAGGTCAGGGTTTGCCGGTACGGTTTTTAAAATGTTTGGAGTCGCCCCATTCGCCGTAGCCTATTTCACCGCCTGCCATATGGATGCGTGCTTCCAGGCAGCGTTTGCACTCTTCTGCGTCTTCGTCGGTGCAGGGTTTGTCCTCGTATAACAAGTAATCATCACGGTATTTTGTGGGTGTCAGGTTAGGCATAATGATGTTGGCGCCAACCTTGATTGCCTTTTCCCGCCCAACGGGATCAATGGCCTGCATGGCCGTGGTGGCGGCAATGTTGATGTCTTTCATGAGTATGCGCAACACCGCAACCATCTTGAGGCTCAGGTAAAACCGCTCTGTCTTTGGCAATAACAGATGCCTGTGCTCATACATGGGTGTGTTTTCATGTTCAATGTAAGGGCCCATGCCCACCATATCAATATCGTGTTTCTGAAAAAACAGCAGGTCATCAGCGAGGTCCTCTACGGTTTGAAACGGCAGTCCGATCATAACACCGGTACCCACCTGGTAGCCAACCTTGCGCAGCCGATAGAGCGCTTCGAGGCGCTCATTATAGTCGTGCGCCTTATTATTTGGATGATACTTCGGGTAAAGATCCGGGTTGGATACCTCGATCCGTAATAAGTAGCGATGAGCACCAGCCTCAAACCACCGGCGATAGGTCTCTTCGCTTTGTTCTCCGAGTGAAAGGGTGATTCCGAGCTCTCCATTGCTCATTTGCTTGATCATCTTAATAAGGCGCTCTATACGCTTAACATACTGCACGCCGCTGCGCTCACCAGCCTGGATCACCAGGCTGCCAAACTGATTCTCATAAGCGTACCTTGCTGCATCCAACACTTCCTGCTCCGTCACTTCATAACGATGGGCATTTTTATTGCCTGCCCTGATGCCGCAATAATAACAATTTTTCCCGCAAAGGTTGGAGAATTCGATCAGCCCCCTGTAGTAAACCTTATTGCCAACAAAAAGGTTTTTCACCTCTTCGGCCTTGGCAAACACCAGCTTACGCAATTCCTCATCAGCCGACAACAAAGTAACCAGGTCAGTCTTGCTGAAAGTATCTTGATCTAATACGCTTTTAATCCTGTCAGACATAGCTTATGTCGTTATTATTCATCTGATTTACTGCTTCTTAAATCGATAATCGACAATCGACAATCAGAAATCGATGATTGTCATTTAAAGATAATCATCGGCATTTTCATTATGGCCGGTGAATGGTGCCACAGCCCTGTGGTAAATTCCGTGCATCCAGGCGATGGCCATGCCATAATTTGTAACCGGTACGCCAGCCTCCACGGCAGGTTTGAGCCGATTAATGAGCTGTTTGCGTGTGATCATGCAACCACCGCACTGCACAAGAAGGGCATAATCTTCGATCGGCCGGGGTAGTTCACCCAGTCCGGCTACCACATCATATTCAAGTTTTTTGCCGGTGTAACTGCTCATCCAGCGTGGAATCTTCACCCTGCCAATATCATCACATGCTACGTGATGGGTGCAGGATTCCAGTAATAAAACGCGGTCACCATCTATAAGTTCAGATATCTTTGGTGTTCCGCGCAAATAATTCTCAAAATCGCCTTTGTGCCTTGCCAGCATAATGCTGAAGCTCGTGAGCGGAATATCAGCAGGCACGGAAGCATCGGCTCTGAGAAACACCTGGCTGTCGGTGACAACCAGTGCAGGCCTGGGCTGCAGCACCCGCATCAGCGCATCCACCTCTTTTTCTTTGACTACAACAGCCACACAATCATTGTCAATGATGTCGCGAATGGCTTGTACCTGCGGCAAAATGAGCCTGCCTTCGGGTGCCTCATTGTCGATGGGCGTGATGAGAACCACCAGATCGCCATAGCTTAACAGGTCGCCCAACAACGTTTTGGCCCGATAGGCAGTTTCCGGCATGGACTGCCTGAGCGCAACAATAAGCTCCTCAATGTTGTCAGGCTGCAACGCACAAAACGACAACACATTGACCTTATATTTTTCCGTAATCCTGCTTTGCAACGCCGGAGAAAGACTGTTTTGATCCGACTTGTTGTGGAGTACTAAGAAGGGCACCTCTTGCTTCTCAAACGCCTTGATCAGCTTTTCTTCAGCTTCATCAAAGATGTTGTTGGCAATGACCAGCACTGCCAGGTCAACGGTTTTCAGAGCTGAAAGTGTGCGGCCCACACGCTTGGCGCCAAGCTCACCAATGTCATCGATGCCCGCAGTGTCCACAAGGATGGCGGGGCCTATCCCCGGGATTTCCATCGACTTGCGCACCGGGTCGGTTGTTGTGCCCGGCACATCCGAAACGATCGCAATGTCCTGCTGAGCCAACGCATTGATCAGCGAGCTCTTGCCGTTGTTACGGCGACCAAAAATGCCTATGTGAGGCTTGGATTCCCTGCCTTTTGCCATATCTTCTGGTATTTGGGACAAAGATAATTCATTTTGGTGGGATTTTGTGGTTCATGGTTCATGGTTGCGGGTTGCTAATTTCTAATTGCTGGTTACGGGTTCGTAGCCTTCTGTCATTCTAAGCGATAGCGAAGAATCCCTCAGCCCAAAAAGATCCTTCACTTCGCTATGCTTCGTTGCTAACGACATCTTTGCGTACTTTGCGTGAGAAACCTTTGCGTTCTTTGCGTGGAACAAATAATTCCACGCAAAGAACGCAAAGATAAAAACACGCAAAGCACGCAAAGAAAAAAATAAGGAATTTAATGTCATTCCAGCATTGTGTTACCTGCAAAACACCAACAATCCCTGTCCGCGGAAAAACCACGGAGTGGTTTACCAAGACACTAAACAAAAATGTTATATTTTTGCCTTTTGAGAACTAAAGGCGCATTGAAACAAGTTTCAACCTTTATGGAAGTCTCATCCCATCAACGACTTTATTATCTCATTTTGATGAATTATTAAAAAAGCTCCTATGCTACGATCAATGAACCCGGTGAACGGTAAAATAATCCGTGAATATGCAGAGCACAGTACTGAAGAAACTACTTCAATCATAAATAAATGTGCTGAGGCACAGAAAAAATGGGCAAAATCAGGTTTTGACATCCGCCGCAAGCTGATGAAACGAGCTTCGGAGATCCTGCGCTCAAAAACAGGTGACTATGCATTGATGATCACACAGGAAATGGGCAAGCCCATTGCGCAATCGCGTGCGGAGGTGTTAAAATGTGCCAGGGTGTGTGATTATTATGCAGAAAATGCGGACGCTTTTTTATCCAGCGAGCAGGTTACAACCGAAGCTTCAGAAAGCTACATTGCTTACCGCCCAATAGGTGTAGTGCTTGCGGTGATGCCCTGGAATTTTCCTTTCTGGCAGGTGTTTCGCTTTGCAGCACCGGCAATTATGGCCGGCAATGGTGCGCTTTTAAAACATGCCTCCAATGTCACCGGCTCGGCACTGATGATTGAGGATATTTTCAAAGAAGCAGGATTTCCGGTACATCTGTTCCGCACCTTGAAGCTGCCCGGCAAAAAGGTGGCACAGGTGATAGAGAACCCCCTGGTAAAAGCCGTGACGCTGACAGGCAGTGTGGGTGCAGGTCGCGCTGTGGCTGCCAAAGCCGGAGAGATGCTAAAAAAGACAGTGCTGGAGCTTGGCGGCAGCGATCCTTATATCATCCTGAATGATGCTGACCTGGAAACTGCCGTTGACATTTGCGTAAAAAGCCGCCTTATCAATAGCGGCCAAAGCTGCATAGCGGCCAAGCGCTTCATTGTGGTCAAACCCCTATTCAAAGATTTCGAAACACTTTTTGTAAAGCGTATGCAGGATATGGTGATGGGTGACCCGATGTCTGAGAAAACCTTCGTCGGGCCACAAGCTTCGCTTTCCCTGAGGGATGAATTGCATGAACAGGTGGTTTCCAGCATTCAAAAAGGTGCAAAATGCTTGCTGGGCGGCACAATTCCTGATCGCCCAGGGGCGTGGTACCCACCAACCGTGCTCACCGACGTAAATCCAGGCATGCCCGCTTATGATGAAGAGATATTCGGTCCGGTGGCAGCCATCATTTCCGCCAACGACGAAGCTGATGCCATTCGCATCGCCAACGACAGCGTTTTTGGCTTAGGTGCTGCCGTGTTTACGGCGGATAAGGCGCGCGGGAAACGCATCGCCGAAACGGAATTACAGGCCGGTTGTTGCTTTGTAAACGAGATGGTGCAGTCAGACCCAAGATTGCCATTCGGTGGCATCGGCGACAGCGGTTATGGCCGGGAGCTTTCCTACGCCGGGATTCGTGAGTTTACAAATATCAAAACCGTGTACGTTAAGTAATTGATTGAATTCACTCTATCAGCCCCGCTTGTCGCAAAACTTTTAGGATTTGCTCTCTGGTAATGTTTTCCAGTTGCCCTTTGTCGTAAATAAACACCGTAACCCAGACGAATGCCTGCTTTTGGATCTTCAGAAAGCTTCTCGACCAGTAATTGCAAGTCAGACTTCAGCGAAGGGTATTTTTTTAAGAAGCTTTCTAAAAAGCTTTTTAAATTCTGGAGTAGGATAAACTTTAAAGTTCATCTATGAATTCTTGTGCGTTTTGCTTTTCAATTTTTCCTTCCTGCATCAACTTGACCTGATTAAAGCTGTTTTGAAGTTCCACCAATGATTGTTCATCAGCTTCCGGGACTTGCACATAATCCGGTGTTTTGATGAACTCAAGAAATGTATGGTATTTGTTATCGCTAATATTTAAAGTTAATTGCTTCATGGCAGTGATTATTCAATACAACATAAAACTGTATCTTACAAAAACAACAATAATGCCTGAATTATGCAACTAATTTGTAAAAAAAGTGCATTTAATTATCTGCTGGTGCAGTGACAGCTGGCCTGCCACTATTTCACACGCAAAGTTTCTAACAGCCTGATGGCGTCGGTCTGCTTCCTGATCACATACCTTGCATCAGTCTGGCTCATACCTACCTTCACCGTCCAGGCATGTTGGGGCAATGTATTGAAAAGCAGCTCATCCGACCAGCCTGCTCCAATTGCAAGAATGAAATCATACTCCTTTTTGCTGAGCCAGTGCATGGCGAGCTCTCCCTTGTTGATCCCTGAATTGCTGATCTCAATCACTTTATTTCCGTGCATCACCTGCACACTGATGTTGGTAGTTATGGACAACAGGTGATCATTGACTTCGCTAACCAGCTTGGCTGCCTGCTCAACATCAGCTTTATGATAGTGCCACGCCACTGAATAGTCGCGCTCCTGCACATAAGCACCCGGCAAACGATCCGAGTATATTTCAAGAATTGAGATAATCTCCTTTTTCCACTCATTTGATAATGGTTTAAACAGCCGCCAATCCTTGCCTCCAGCTTGCCTGATCCATGAACCGTGTTCTGCAGTAAGGTTCACCGGCAAATCAGCTAACCAGACATCCAGCTCATCCTTTCCGCGCCCACTGATGATCACCACATCCGTTTTGGCTTGTTCATCAAGATTTTGCATAAGGTCCATCAAGGCTGCCTGAGGTTCGGCCGATGAGGGGTACCTGGTAAATGGGACCAATGTACCGTCGTAGTTCACAATAATGATGCGCTGTGAAGCACTCACAAACGCTTGTTGCAACTGTTCGAGCGTATTTGCCTTGAGCACTTTTTTCCGTGCTGAATATTGCGATCTCCTGGCTGATTCCAGCAGTATCTTCACAAAATCATTGGCCCACTTGGTAACGGTGTAACGCTTAAGGCGTTTTTGCATGATGTTGTTGCCCCTGACCTGCTCTTTCTCACTAATGCTCAGCGCTTCAGCTATTGAGTCAGCAATTTCATGATAGCTGTTTGGATTGATAATAAGCGATTCACTGAGCTCCTTGGCCGCACCAGTAAATTCACTCAGGATCAACACCCCTTTTTGATCCGTCAGGGAAGCAATGTACTCTTTCGCCACCAGGTTCATCCCATCACGTAAGGGTGTAAGCAGCGCCACGTCACTCATCCTGTATTGGGCAATCAATTCCTTGTGTGGCAGGGATGTATATTGATAAATCACCGGCGTCCATGAAATACTGCCGTAGTTACCATTGATGCGGCCAACCAGCTCATCGAGACGCTTTTTGATCTGCATATATGTGCTCACACCCTCTCTTGATGGTACGACGATCATATTCAGAAGCACCTTCCCACGCCACTCAGGATGCTCTTCCAAAAAAAGTTCAAAGCCTTTTAACCGGTTAATAATACCCTTTGAATAATCCAAACGGTCAACAGAAAGCACAACTTTTGCCTCACCTGGCCCTGCTTTCGCAGAACGATGGGGCGATACGTCCATCGTATGAAACTTATCAAACGCAATCCCCATCGGAAAGGTCTCCACCTCAACTGTATGGTCAGGCATATCAATACGACCCATGTGATTTTCCTTGCCAAGCACACGCAGCACACAGCGAAGGAAGTACTGGGAATAGTCGTGTGTGTGAAAGCCTACCAGGTCAGAGCCCATAAGTCCTTCCAGCACTTTTGTGCGGCTAGATGCAGGCAGCAGCCTGTACATCTCATAAGTTGGAAAAGGAATATGCAGAAAGAATCCAATGGGATTTGTAACTTTTTCCCTAAGCATTCCAGGCAACAACATCAAGTGATAGTCGTGCACCCAGATGATATCATCAGGCCGCAGCACCGCCATGATCTCTTCACAAAATATCTCATTCATCTGTTGGTAATCAGTCCAGAAGTCCGCATCAAAGCGGGCATGATGGGGAAAATAATGAAAAAGCGGCCAGATGGTCTTGTTACAAAAGCCAAGATATACATTGTCCATTAGCTCTTTTTCAAGAAAAATGGGGGCAGCATTGAACTTTTCACTAACTTTTTGCCTAACTTCAGGCCTGTCTTCTTCTTTTACAGAAAGCCCTGGCCAGCCCATCCAAAGATACTCGGTAATATCACTTTCACTTTTTTCAAGGGTTTTGAGGTAATCGCTAAGGCCTGACACCAAGCCACCAGCACTTTTTTCCGCAATGAATTCTCCATTTTCCTTGCGCACGGCAACAGGGAGGCGGTTTGAGATTATTAATAGTCGCATATTCAAAATTTTAATTTCAATAAATTAGAATCACTTTGAGTGTTTTGCCAAATACAGATTATTGCCGGCTACAACAGGTTTACACCAGGTTCCTATGACGGGGAATCCAGCCGAAACTCTTTATGGTCATCGGTTTCAAATTTGTATCTGCGGCCTTTGATCCCAATTTTCACCGGGTCAGCCCAGCCCTTGTCCAAATCAACTTTAATCTTTCTGGAATTAATTGTCAGCTTGATCCAGTGACTCCTGTAGCGCACGTGAAACGTCATTTCCCTGATATCATCAGGCAATCGCGGATTGAGCCACAGCACATCATCACGAATTTCGAGCCCTGAATAGCACCGCTGCAAAAGGTCGAGGGTCCCAGCCATCGCCCCAAGGTGTATCCCTTCGTTTGTTGTGCCCCCCTGGATGTCTTTGAAGTCGCTGACAAGCGCTGTTTTAAAGCTTTTCCACGACAGGTCGCGACGCGAGCGGGCATACACCCAGCTATGGATGACCTGGCTCAGGGTTGAACCATGCGAGGTGCGCTGGTAGTAATAATCAATGTTTTTGGGTATGCTTCCAGGATCTAAATCGTACCCAAGCCGGTTGAAAATTGCCGAAAGCTCTTCAAACGAAAACAAGTAAAAGAGCATCAATACATCTGCCTGCTTGCTGGCCTTGTAGTAATTTGGTGAGTTACCTTCACTTTCAAGTATGCGATCAAGACGAATGGCCTCGCCGTATTTTTCCCTGTAGTGCCTCCAGTCGAGCTCCTTTAACTCTTCGTAACCCTCAAATTGTGATATGATATCTTCATCATGAAAAGGTACGAACATCCTTTGCGTCAATTTTTCCCACTTCTCCTTATCGGTTGCTGTCAAACCAATTTTATCCGCTATTTTATTGCAGCATGCTTCATCAAAAAGATCAAATAAATCAAGGGCCTTTTGAATGACCCATGCAGCCATAACGTTGGTGTAAGCGTTGTTGTTCAGCCCTGGCTCGTCAGCGTCAGGATAATGCGTATGGTATTCATCCGGGCCCATCACTTTATGTATTTCATAACGTCCGCTCTTCGGGTTAAACTGTGCCAGATCAGACCAGAAAAGTGCTGTAGCCATGATGATCTCTGCACCATGGGTGTGCAAAAAGTCATTATCGCCGGTAGCCTGGTAGTAATGCCAGACATTATATGCCACAGCCACATTGATATGGTATTGCAGATGGGATACATCAGGCAACCAGCGCCCTGATTTGGGGTTAAGATGAATTTTCTGAGTCTCCTCACGGCCATTGCTGCCGCTTTGCCAGGGGAATAATGCGCCGCGATACCCATATTCTTTCGCAAGTTCATAGGCCTCAGGCAAGCGACGATAGCGATAAAGCAGCAGTGACCGCGAAAGTTGCGGAAAGTGAAGGTCGATGAAAGGCTGTATATATAACTCATCCCAAAAGATGTGCCCTCGATAGCCTTCTCCATGCCAACCCCTGGCCGGCACGCCAATGTCATAATCCATGCTGTTTTTGGATACCGTCTGGTATAAGTGAAAGATGTGCAAACGAATAAGTCGCTGGTCCGCATCAGATGCATCAACAACCATATCATTGTAATCCCATATCTGTTTCCAGGCCATCTTTTGTCTCCTTGCCAGTGTAGCAAAACTTGTGATGCGCTGCAGCCTGGTTTTCGCCTCGGTGAGCGGATCGCTGATGGCAAAATCGCGTGAACTATATAGTGCCAGCAGCTTTTCAATACGAACAGGCTCCAATTTATTGCAATGCAAATAAAAATCATTGGCGATAAAACCCTCTTCGATAACCAGGCGCTGCTTTAAGTCCCGTTCTTCTTCGTGTATGATGATCGAGGTTTTTACAGCCTGGGTCATCCTGATATCCGATTGTTTGGTACGCGCCGAAAGGAAAATGCTGTTTTTGTCGATCTCGCCAAGATCATAAATCTCCAGGTGGTCCTGGTTCAGTTCACTGTACCTTTCCACATTGTTGTTGATAATATCTCCATCAATACCAGAGCGAATAGTCATTTTTCCCGACCAGTTTTCCGGGATGAGTGTCCACTCAATTCCGGCCATATGATAATCATCCATGCTTACCAATCGCCTGCTGATGATGGTTGTGATGTTGCCTTTGCCATCCTGAAAGCGCATCTTGCGATCCAAAAGCCCCTCGCGCATGTTAAGCTCGCAAGCATAATCCAGCATTTCAACATCCTTAATATCAAACCAGGCATTGTTTCCTATTCTGAAATTCAGGTAAAGCCAGTTCGGCCAGTTCACAAGATCTTCATTCTCAACAACCTTGTCCTGCACCTTTGATTTCATGCGGTTGTAGCCACCGGCAAGGTAAGTGCCGGGGTAATTATGGGCATTGTCTCTCTCCTGTTCAAGCGCTCCGCGGGTAACAAAGTAGCCGTTCCCCAGCGCAAACAGGGCTTCATGCGTTGGGTGATCCTTCGGGCTCCAGCTGTGAAATTTTATTTTCCAGGTGTTCATATTGGTTTACGGTTCAGGGTTACTGGTTGCGGGTTACGGTTAATGTTTTTTTGGTTTTTGACAACGCAGAGACAGAGCATGCCCCGTCTCTACCACGGCCAATTGTAAATTACGCATTACATATCAGGCACTACGAGTGAGATAATTCGTTCAAAGAACTGCCTGACCTGATACACATTTTTCAGGCTGTAAGATGCAGCGGTTGGCTGTCCGATGTTTTCCACCAGGATGCCGATGCCTTTGCCCCTGATGGCCTCGAAGGCATCTTCATCGGTGACGTCATCACCAATGAATATCGGAACACATTGTTTATCCTTGTCAATGCCTAGGGCTTCCATTATCCACAAGACGGCTTTGCCCTTGTGCCAGTCGATGTCGGGTTTGATTTCCACCACCATCTTGCCTTCTCCTTTTTTATGGCCTTTATGCTTTCCCAGCATCTCATCCACTACGTCAAACACAAATGGCACATCCTTTTCATCGGCATTGCGATAATGCACGGCAATGGCATAGCGCTTGCGGTCGATCTGCACACCTTTTACCTTTTCAGGAAATATTTTGTGCAGATCCTTCTCAATCTGATCAAGCGCGGCAATGATCTTATCCGAATCATCGTGCTCCATGAATAATCCATCAGGACCGGAAGTAATGTAACCGTGGCTGCCCGAATAAATGATGTTGTCAAGTTTGATGAATTGTTGCACATCTTCCTTGTCGCGCCCGGTAACCACCGCCACGGTAAATTCATCTGCAAGCCTTGAGAGTGTTTTACGCATCTCATCTGACAGAACTGCGTCTTCAGGTTTTTGCACTATGGGTGTGAGTGTGCCGTCGTAGTCAAGGAAAAAGGCAGGCTTTTTATGATCCAGCTTCTGAAAAATATCTGATTCTTGTGAAAAAACCATCGGTTTTGATGCCTGGAAATACTGTCCCACTTCTTCGTTGCCTTCGAGGTCAATCTCATCAAAATTGTTGATACAGTAGTCGGCGCCATTGTCTTTAAGCTCACTAGCGTTTCCAAATCGGCTCACACCAACCACCAGTCCAAAGAAGCCAGCCTGGCCAGCTTTCACACCGGAGATGGCGTCTTCAAACACAATGCTTCGTTCAGGTCGGGCGTCAAGCTCTTTGGCTGCCTCAAGAAAAATGTCAGGATGTGGCTTTCCATTTAACTTCAGCCGCTCAGAAACAAGTCCATCAACTCTTACGTCAAACAGTTCAGCAATGCCTGCCTGTTCGATGATCATCTTGCAGTTTTTGCTCGACGACACGATGGCTGTTTTCATGCCCTGCTTCCGCCATCGGCGGATTTTGGCCACTGCATCATCATAAACCTCTGCCCCATCTTTTTCAACAAGTTCCCGAAACAACTGATTCTTGCGGTTACCCAGACCACAAACAGTCTTTGCATCAGGTGGATCGTCCTTATTGCCATAAGGTAATTGCACTTCACGCGCTTCCAGGAAGCTTTTTATCCCTTCGTAGCGGGGTTTGCCATCCAGGTAAGTGGTATAATCGCTCTCAGACAAGCCTGAAAAATCCTTATAGTCCTGATCATCAGGACCCTCTTGCGAACCCTGCTGCTTAAAAAACTCATCAAACAGCTGTTCCCAGGCTTTTTTGTGCAACTTCCGGGTTTGTGTAACTACCCCATCAAGGTCAAAAATGAGGGCATCAATTAGCGGTTTTTTATTCGTTTTTGTCTCCATTTCGCTAAATATACGAATTTTTTCGGAAACGGGAGAAAGGTAATGTGCAGATTTGCAGATTTGCAAATCTGCAGATGACAATGCAGGTGCGTGGAAAGGCTAATGTGCTAAACGTAGCTTCTCCAGTATTCTTAAGGGTATAACCATTGAACAGGGATCATTCTGAATGAAATACTTTAGCTCCTGCATGGCCTTTTCAAGCATGTAGATGTTGATCAGCTTATGCACCTGCTCCATTTCTGCAGGAATGATCTGTGCCTGGGCAACTGCTTCGGCATAGGTTTTGACAAACACCTTTACCACATTGTCATACCACTGATCGAGCAAAGGGCGCAGATAGTTATCATCAACAGGCACAAACTCCTTGCGCATGGTGTATCCTTTTTGGATGGCAAAATGGAAGGAACTAAGCATGGAGGCAACATCCTTTAACGGACTGTGCTTGATTTTGCGCACGCTGAAGCTGCTCTCGAGCTCTCCTTCAAAATTGAATACCACAAAATCGTTCCCGGTAAACAGCACCTTGTCGAGCTTGTAGTTTCCGTGCAAACGGCATTTCAAGGCTGCAAGCTTTCCTGACTCCAGCACTTGCCTGACATATTCGAGGAAAATGTTTCCATTTTGTAACATATCCTGCAATGCATCAGCATGCTGTTCGGGAAGCTGCCCAACCATGCTCCCAATGGTGCGGAACGACTTCATGATATATGTTCGGAAAGCCTGGTAAAGCGACTTCTGATATAAGACAGAGAATTTTTCAGGGGCAAAGGCAGACAGGTCCCTGATAGAAGCCAGTGCCATATGCATCTCAGCCGTTCGTTTAGCCAGCAAAGCTACCATATCCAGGAAGAAAGGCCCAATAAGCTCATCCAGGTCAATATCTTCAAAATAGCCTGTTTTGAGTATCTCTTCTTTTTCAGAAAGCACTTTATCAAAGAAAGCCTCAATGGATGTTTGTGTCATCTGCCACGCGGTTCCCACATTGGGAATAAACTCCATGAGCATGGCCATTGAGGTTGTTTCAAGGTGGGGGTTATGATAATCAATCCGGCCCATATACCGGGGCAAATGATGAAAGCCGGTCTTGCGTTTCAGTTGCTTGAACACCTCCACATCAGGGTTTTCGCCTTCCTGTGGAGTACGATACATCTTAAGGAAAAACTTATCACCAAACACTATGGATGAGTTGGTATGCTTGGATGCGACCATGTGCGGCATGAGAGAAGGTGATTGTTCCAGCAGTTTTCTGAGCTTATTGCCGGATTTTCCCTCAATGAAACCGTGTATGCCTTTCATCCTTGCTCTTCGGCGCAAAAGGTCGAAGAGTGCTAAGTTCAGCGACCTGTCGGCGGCACCGTCGTAAACCAAACCTTCTTCACCATCAATCATCACAGGGGAAATCACAGCACGTGGATGTGCTGCCCTGATCTCAGTGGCTTTGGTGTTCAGTGCCACAGATAGTGGCATTTGGTAAATGTCATTGGTGGCATCTATGATATCAAGCTGCACCAGGAAAAGGAAAGGGGTTAGCTTTTTATTGCTTACCGGGATCACATCAATGATATTCACATTTCGAAGTTTACGAACATCTCCGCGAAACCATTGAATATGCAACAAGTGCTTGTACAGTCTCTCCTTGATCTCAACCTGTAGCGCAATATCCATCTTTTGCCAGTCTTTTTCAGAGATCACGATAGGGACTTTGCTTGGTTCAGCACTTTCTGCTTCATCCCTTCCCGGCTTCTTCAATTCAAACCAGAAATAGTTTTTAAACTGCATCGCAAATGGCCAAGGATCTTCGGTGATGGCAGGAAAGCGATTGCGGCTGAAAGCCTCTATTGGCGTAGAACCGGCATATTCGGTCAGGTCGAGCTCTACGTGTTGTGAATAACGTGAAAGGTTAACCACTACCAATATGGCCTCTTCCTCATATTCCCTTACAAAAGCAAGTATTTTTGGGTTGCTGGTATTTACAAACCGGATGCTGCCGCGTCCGAATGCCTTATACTGGGCTCTTTTGGCAATTACGCGTCGCTGCCACCAAAGGAAAGAAGATGGGTTTTTTTCATGGTTTTCGACATTAACCGTATTGTAATGATAATGATAATCAATGACCACCGGAAGAAAAAGTTTTTGTGGGTCAGCATCCGAGAAACCAGCATTTTTGTCGGGCGACCACTGCATCGGAGTACGCACACCATCCCGGTCACCGAGGTAATAATTATCTCCCATCCCTATTTCATCACCATAATAAATGATGGGTGTTCCGGGCATGGAGAGCAGCAGGATGTTTAGCAACTCTATGCTTCTTGTGTCGCCAGCCAGGAGCGGAAACAGGCGGCGTCGGATGCCTACGTTTACGCGTTTTCGCGGATCAAGGGCAAAGGCTCGATACATATACTCGCGCTCTTCGTCCGAAACCATTTCAAGCGTAAGTTCATCGTGATTTCTTAAAAAAATTGCCCACTGGCAGTTACCTGGGATGTCGGGTGTTTGCTCCAGGATGTCCACGATGGGGAAGCGGTCTTCCATCCGCAGAGCCATGTACAAGCGTGGCATCAGGGGGAAATGGAAAGCCATATGGCACTCATCACCATCACCAAAATACTTACTGGCATCGCTTGGCCATTGGTTTGCCTCGGCCAGCAACAACCTGTCAGCATACTTCTCGTCAACGTATTTCCGAAGCTTTTTAAGATAGGCGTGGGTTTCTGGCAGGTTTTCACAATTGGTACCCTCCTCTTCATAGAGGTAAGGAACGGCATCCAGTCGAAAACCATCCACTCCAATGTCAAACCAAAAATCAAGCACTTTGAATACTTCCTGCTGCACGCGTGGGTTTTCAAAATTCAGGTCAGGCTGGTGTGAATAGAAACGATGCCAGTAATACGCGCCTGCCACGTGGTCATATGTCCAGTTTGAGACTTCAAAATCCTGGAAGATAATGCGCGCATCAGCATATTTGTCGGGTGTATCACTCCACACATAAAAATCACGATAAAGACTGCCCGCTTTCGATTTCCTTGCACGCTGAAACCATTTGTGTGCCGTTGAAGTATGGTTCAACACAAGCTCCGTTATGATTCGTAGTCCTCTGGTGTGGGCCTCCTTCACAAAGCGCCTGAAATCTGCCAGCGTGCCATAGTCAGGATGGATATCGCGGAAATCAGCAATATCATAGCCTCCATCTTTCAACGGTGAGGGATAAAAGGGCAACAACCAGATTGTATTTACGCCGAGGCTTTTAATATAGTCCAGTTTTTTTATTAGTCCTTTGAAGTCTCCAATGCCATCATCATTGCTATCAAAAAAAGAGCGCACGTGCACCTGGTATATAATTGCATCTTTATACCATAAGGGATTTGCCGGGAAAGCCATAACAAGTCTTTGATTAATTATTATTGGTTAATAAGCGAAAATAAGAAAATCCGGTGGAATAATCGCATTTATTCATGTAATTAGTTATTTTTGTAGAAATGGAAACCGTTATGCACATAATTGAAAGAGTGAATAAGGTGCTCTCCTACCCTTTGCTGGAAATGGGTGAATCAGCCATTACCACATGGTTACTGCTATATATTACAATCGGGGTATTTTTGGTTTTTTTCCTTACGATCAGATTGAGCAAGTTCCTGGTAAACCACGTATTAGTGCGTTACACCAGCGAAATTGGTATCAGGCAAGCCATTGGAGGCATTGTCAGGTATGTGCTGATCTTCATCGGCTTACTGATCATTTTGCAAACGGCCGGCATCAATCTCAGCTCTTTGACAGTTTTAGCCGGAGCACTGGGCATTGGTATTGGTTTTGGATTGCAGCACATCACCAACAACTTTGTGAGCGGGATCATCATATTGTTTGAGCGGCCAATCAAAGTGGGTGACCGAATAGAGATTGGGGAGACTCACGGCAGGGTTGTCAGCATATCGGCACGCGCCACCACGATTATCACCAATGACAATGTTTCCATCATTGTGCCTAACTCGGAATTCATGCAGAACAAAGTGATTAATTGGAGCCACAATGACTATAAGGTAAGGTTCAGGATTCCGGTTGACGTAGCCTATGGCAGTGATATTGAGAAGGTCATACAATTGCTGAAGGAAGTAGGTTTTGAAGATCCTGATGTGGATGCAGATCCGCCACCAGCTGTCAGGTTAAAAAAGTTTGGTGATAACGGCATCCATTTCGAGTTGCTGCTCTGGACAACCAACGCCATTCATAACAGGGGGCGCTTTACCAGTGGTATCAATGTGCGCATCATCAAAAAATTCAATCAGCACGGCATTGTAATCCCGTTCCCGCAGCGAGATGTGTATATCAAGGAAGGGCCTGGTCTCGATTGAAGATTATCAATTGACGATCACCGGTCTACGGCTCATGAAAATAGTAAAGAAACAGAAGCATATGAAGATACCAAAAAAGAGAGATAACGATTATTCAACGGAGGCGATTCAGGCGCGCTTGCGTTTTCTGTCAAAACATGCGGGATATAAGCTAAATTCTTTGGGAAGTTCAGACATGGACCCCGGATTAACCCAGGGAAACATTGAGAATATCATTGGTTTTTCGCAGGTTCCTGTAGGCCTGATCGGGCCATTAAAGATAAATGGGGAGCATGCAAAAGGCAACTTCTTCGTACCGATGAGCACTACTGAGGGCGCGCTCATTTCTTCTTATAACCGGGGTGCACGCGTTGTTTCCTTATCTGGTGGCGTTAACGTTGTCATTACCAAAGACAGTATACAGCGAGCACCTTATTTTGTCCTTGAAAATGTTTTTAAGGCCAGGGAGTTTGTTGAATGGCTGGCAAATAATTTTGAAAGGGTTAAGAAAGTGGCGGAGAGCACGACTTCGCACGGGAAGCTCCTGGGATACGAAACTTTCGTACAAGGGCGGATCGTTTATGTTCGTTTTTCCTATTCAACCGGTGATGCAATGGGAATGAACATGGTAACAAGGGCAACACAGGAGGCCTGCAAATACATCGGACAGCAGTTTCCGTTAAATGGCTTTGCCATTGAGAGCAACATGGCTGTTGATAAGAAACCTGCTTATTTAAACACCATCCAGGGAAGAGGTAAAACGGTTACTGCCGAAGTATTGTTTAAAAAGAGGATCATTTCGCGCTTCCTTCATACCACGGCAAGAAAGATTGACCAGGCTTATCACCGGCAAGCCTCAGGAGCGCAAATGGCTGGTGCGATGGGTTCCAACGGACATGTCGCAAATGGTGTTGCAGCCATGTTCCTGGCTTGTGGTCAGGATATGGCCAACGTCAGCGAGTCATGTGTCGGGCATATTTATACCGAGGTGATCAAAGACGACCTGTATGTATCGCTGCAGATCCCTTCCCTTGTTGTGGGAACTGTTGGCGGAGGGGTCTCTCTCCCAACGCAACGCGAGTGCCTTGAGATACTGGGTTGTTATGGAGAAGGAAAGGTGCGAAAATTTACAGAAATCGTTGCGGGTACCGTGCTTGCCGGTGAAATATCTCTCGCTGCGGCCATAGTGGCCGGTGATTTTGTTACTGCCCACGAACAGCTGGGAAGAAACAGACCACAGGAGTAAAAGCCAGATCAGTCAGCACGCCTGCGAAAATAACGTGCATTCTCCTCATCCTGGAAGCGCTCATATATGTCGGCAATAAAACCCGCATACTCTGGCCGGGGATTTTGCTCATACAACCTCTTGAAATAGTTCATAGCAATCCGCAAATCGGTATTGACGATTTCGAGTGCCTCCAGCAGATGTGCATATTGTCGATGCGTTCGGTTTTCCTCATAGGCCCGCATCTCACGGTTATACATGCTTGTGGCCTCCTGGAAATGCTTCCTTGCAAGAAAATCGAGGGCTTCCTGGTTGTTTCTGTTAAGATCCAGAAGTCGCTCAGCCAGCTCAGCAGCTTTGGCAGTATTGTCAATCTGCCGGTTTAACTGCAAATAGAGGGTAAGCAAACCCTCATCCTGATATGGATTACCAGGCAACTCCGGCCAGAGATTCAGGGCCTGCTGAAGGTTCATACTTTCCACAAGTGTCTCAAATAAGCGCACCCGAAACGCATCGGCTTCCGCTCCATCAGGAAAGCGGTCCAGGTATCTTTCCAGGTTGGTAATCTCACGCGAAAGGTTATCTATCTCCCTGTAGGCCTTCGCCAAAGATGCAAAGGTGCGGTCATCAGCAGCTTCCGTATGCCTTGCAAATTCCAGGTATTCAAGTGCTTGCTGTGTTTCTCCTGCTTCATAGGCTGAAACACCGGCACGGTTGTATGTCTCTCCATCAATTGACTGATTACGTGACTGGTGGGCTTCAATAAGCTGTCGGTAAAGGTCATATGCGTCAGCATAATTGCCTGAACTGTAAGCCATCTCAGCTTCCTGCGAAAGATCAGAGAATTGCCGCAAAGGCGAACAGGCATAAAAGAATGAAAAAAGTATGAGAAACGTTATGCTAACTAGAATTTTTTGATGTAAAAACATAATATGTCAATGGATTGGGCAGGTAAGCGACCTGAGATAAATGTGTGTATTAATTGTCGGCAAAGATAGCAATTGTCATCACTATATCGAGGATGTTAACAACGCCATCTCCATTTACATCAGCATTTTCAAAGCAAAACACCTCCGACTCATTTCCAACGAAGTAATTTATCATAGTTATGATATCCAAACCATTAACAACACCGTCACCATTGGCATCTCCAGGCTCTTCATAAAGAACCACTTCAACGCTGCCAAACCCAGGTAACCCCTGCTGATTTTGGACAATGGCCTCATATATTCCAGGCTCAGTCACCGTCAAAACATTTTCATTGCCGATCACATCACCTGTTTCGCCATGCAGCCAGGTATAGGTATAGCCTTCGAAGAACCCGAGTTCAAAGGTATGGCTTTCACCGGAGCATAACGGAATAAATTCGGGCAATTCAACTATTGGAGTAGCACTGTAATCAAAAGCGAGGTCATCGACTTTGAGCTGTGACCCGGGCATCATCGTGGGTGACGCGGACGACAATATGACAATATTGATCGAATCAGGCTCTGCAAGAGTTAGATATTGCATGGTTGCAGAGAAATAAGCGTATTCATCCTCTTGCGCGGTAAACTGTGTTAGTCCGAAAGCAATGCTGTCCTGGCTGTTGGTTGAATCATTATAACGGGTCAGCAGTATTGCCAGCAAGCCAAAGTCAGTGCCCGGTGTGCTGTATTTGTAATAGCCTTCAAGTTTACCAGGCCTGTCAGAGAAAGGCAATCCGATAAACTGTGTGTTTTCAATATTTTCAAGATCTATTTCAAGCGTTCCTAAACTAAGCAAACCGGGAATTGTTTCTCCCAAAATAGTTCCTGTAGTGATTTGTGCTGCCCAGTTTCCGGTATGGCTGTCTGAGGTTTTTTCTACAGTCTTAAGGAAAAACGGGAAGCCGCCGGTAATTGAATTGGGCGAATCCCAAAACTCAGGGTTGTCATTGTTTCCGGATGGCCAGCTTTCAAAGTTGCCATTGTGCACACCGGCTTGCGCATACAAAACTTCGCCATCTACAAATACGAATAGAAGCAAAGAAATGATTAAAAAATGATATTTCATAATGAAATGTTTTAGTCAAAGAATTTGTTGCACTGCAAAACTACAAATAATCTACCACGCTTGTAAATCAATTGTTTATTTTTTGGTCATTTTTGTCTTGAGCTTCCCTACTTCTTTTAACACCTTTTTATTCTCTTTGTTGAGCTTCCGCTGAATCTTTTTAATATCCCCTGCTGATGGTAAGTTTTCAGGTTTAATACCACGGCCCAACAACATTTTCCTTACGGCAGTATTGTTATCAACATGTTCTTTTTCAATCGAATGATGCCCCCTGAGATCTTTACCACGTGTATTCAGGCTCGTCATTTCTGCGGCCAGGTCTTTTGATTTTATGCTAATTGTAGGCAAAAAGTCAGCAACCGGACGCTTTTCGGGAATCCCCATTTTTTCTTTAAGCTTTGAGGTAGGTAACAGAAACAAAGCCTGATCCCCCTTTGACCGGATTACTGCAAAGCCTTTCTCACTAATGCCTCGTTCATAGAGAATTGCAGAAAGTTGTTGTTCTGTTTGTGAAAGTTTTTCTCTTGCTTTAACCCTCTCGTGTTCAAGATATCTTTGCTCAACTATCTCAGCTCTACGGGTTTGCACAGCAAAATAATTCTGCGCGAAAGCAATTTGTGGTTTTCGGGCATCGCCATTTTGTGCAATTAAGTAGCATGCATAGCGTGTGAGGAGGGTGTCATCTATCTCTTTTTCAGCACCTTTGGGCATGGTTATCGTTTTCCTGACGTCAGGAAAATGATCGGTTATTTTGCCCCCTGCATTGGCACAGGAATCCTTGCCCTTTTCAATTACCTTCTCAAAGTTTTCCCATTTGCTGTAACCTAATAGCTTTTGTAATTCCCTGGCACTCCAGCATTCAACGCCATCTATTGTAAAAGACGCTGCTTCAAACTTTGCAAATAACTCTTTAATTTCTTCTGTTTTCATAACTGTCCTGTTTAGTATTAAACAATATATACGCAGTATAAGATAATATATCTTAATTTTTAGCAAATATATACAACATATTAAACAGGTTTATTAGTACAGGTACATTATTTACCAACATGATGCTCTAAATGGAATTTTATAGTTTGTTTCTTGTTAGTTCACAGCTATTTCATTTCGCTAAACGTTTAAAAATTTCTAATTGAATACCCCAGCCTGAGTAAACGCTCCGCTTTTAGCATTTCTCGGAGTTGTGCAACAGGCAGATAGTTGAGAATATCGTTTGCTGCAAACACATCACAACGATGTTGTTTCATGTAATTTGCCATTTCAGATGCCTTTTCGTAACCAATAACCGGCATTAGGGCAGTTGTGATGGATGGACTGCTTAATAGCTTCTCCAGTGATATCGAAGAGTTGATCATCAAACCATCAACAAGGTTGTTCTTTAGGCTACTAGTTGCTGCAATCAACAACTTCAGGCTCTCCAGCATGGCGTGTCCAATCATAGGCAGGTATGCATTGAGGTCAAGGCATGCACGTCCGCAAAGCGAAGACACGAGCATGTCATTGCTGTAAACTTTATGCGCTACGCTGATCACAAACTCCGGAATCACCGGGTTGACCTTTCCCGGCATGATGCTACTGCCAATTTGTTTTTGCGGGATGCTTATCTCGCCTTTGCCGGCAATGTCAGAGGCCAGCAACCTGATATCAGAGGCTATTTTTTCGAGGTTAACAGCGTGCGCCTTCAGGATTGCATGCACTTCTACAAAAGCATCCAGGTTTTGGGTGGCATCAGCCAGGTTTTCACTTCGGGTCAGGGGTAAATAGGTAAGCTTCTGCAGATGGGACACTGCTTCCATCACAAAATACCTGGGAATGGCCATTCCGCTTCCTGTGGCACCCCCTCCCAGGTTAACCACCTTAATGCGTTCAAAACATTTTGAAACACGCCACCAGTCGCGCGACAGTGCGTCACTGTAAGCTGAAAAAAGCATGCCCCAGGACGAAGGCAGGGCTTCCTGCATCTGGGTATAAGCGATCCGCAATGCATTGCGATGGCTGCCCTCCGCTTTTTCAACCGAAGACCTTAACGCATTGATTGCATCTTCAAGCTTAGTAAGAAGCTGCATCGAGGCGAGTTTGAGCGCAGTTGGTACGACATCATTCGTGCTCTGAAACAGGTTGGCGTGCCTCAATGGATCAACATACTCATAATTGCCTGGCAGCTTGCCTGATTTTTGCAAGGCCAAATTGGCCAGTATTTCATTTACATTCATATTGATTGACGTACCGGCACCACCCTGGATTGCTGGCACTATGAAATACTCATAGTGTTGACCTGCTGATACTTCTGCTGCCGCTTCGGCCAGCTTTTCAAATATGGAAATATCTTCAAGGCCTGCAGGCATCTTTATTCCCGGAAGCTGTTTCAATGCAGTTTCACGAAAAGCAATTATCGTGCGATAAGCAGCAAGTTTCACAAGGCCCATTGCACAATACCATTCCTTGTGAAACGGTGTTTGATCCGGAAAGTTGAGGTTTGATCGCCAGGCATTTATACCGTAAAGCACGTTGCCAGGAAGTTCTGCTTCACCAATAAAATCCTTTTCTTTTCTCATAAAACCCATTCATTGATAATTAAAATAAAGTATCAAATATACACTGTATTTTCTTATGATTATGAGGCATTCAAACCCATCGTGCAATGAGCCTGAGAAACCGCTTTACAAATTTAACTTATCTAAAAAGTACAATATATTGATTACTTAGATTTTTGGCACTTCCGGGATGTTTTTGACTACGCGGTGCATTGCAAAAAAAGAAAAACAAAAAAAAACCTTCATTTAATAAACTTTTTTGCATTGTTCTTTGTTTGGTAAACAAATAATTAAAACTCCATCCTAACTAATTCATTCATCATTCATCCAAAACTTTTTAAAAATGAACAACAATCTTATCTATTTAATTCCTTTTATTGGTCTGATAGCCATCGCCTTTACAATAGTCCGGGCGACGTGGATCAGAAAGCAACCGAAAGGTAACGACAAAATGATACGCATCGCCGGCTACATTTCGGACGGCGCGATGGCCTTCATTAAGGCTGAATACAAAATTTTATCCATCTTTGTGATATCCATTGCGGTCCTCCTTGCAATAGCCACCGGGACAGAAACTTCATCTCCTTTGGTGGCTGTTTCATTTATCATGGGTGCATTGAGTTCAGGGCTGGCAGGCTTCATTGGTTTGCGCATTGCGACCAAGGCCAATGTACGCACAACCCACGCGGCCAGAACAGGATTAAACCCTGCACTGAAGATCGCATTTGCCGGTGGTAGTGTGATGGGTCTGGCAGTGGTAGGACTTGGCATACTTGGCCTAAGCATCTTATTTATCATTTATGCGCATTTATTCGGAACCGAAAGCATTGCAAGTGTAAACAAGGTGCTGACAGTAGTAACCGGCTTTTCATTTGGCGCATCCTCCATCGCACTTTTTGCCAGGGTTGGCGGTGGGATCTTTACCAAAGCTGCCGACGTTGGTGCTGACCTCGTAGGCAAAGTTGAGTCAGGCATTCCTGAAGACCATCCGCTGAACCCAGCCACGGTTGCCGACAATGTGGGCGACAACGTGGGTGATGTAGCAGGTATGGGTGCCGACCTTTTTGAGTCCTATGTTGGCTCGATGATCGCAGCAATGGTGCTTGGTGCAACCTTCCTTGCGGGCTATGCCGGATTTATGGATGGCGGATATACCGATGCCTTTAAGGGCCTTTCGCCAGTGATACTGCCCATGCTCCTTGCAGCTGCCGGAATTATCACATCCATTGTCGGTACTTATTTTGTCCGTGTAAGGGAAGGTGGCAATCCGCAAACAGCACTCAACATTGGTGAACTGGTCTCCTCCGCCATGATGATTGTCTTCTCATACATCATCATTACCAACGTACTTCCTAAAAGTATCATTTTCACCGATTTGCTCTATGGCGGTGTCGAAAGGGAGATTACTTCCCTTAACGTGTTCTTTTCCTCAGTTATTGGTCTGGTTGCCGGACTGATCATTGGTTATTCCACCGAATTCTTCACCGGCACCAACTATCTGCCTGTAAGAATCATTGCGAAACAATCCACATCTGGTTCAGCAACAAATATTATCTCAGGACTTGGCATCGGCATGCTCTCAACGATCATTCCCGTACTGACAATTGCCGCTACCATCATGATAGTATTTCATCTTGGTGGGTTGTACGGTATAGCCATCGCTGCCGTCGGGATGCTTTCAAACCTGGGTATTCAGCTTTCTGTAGATGCCTATGGTCCTGTTTCTGACAATGCAGGTGGTATTGCAGAAATGGCCGAACTTCCACCGGAAGTCAGGGAAAGAACTGATAAGCTGGATGCCGTAGGAAACACCACTGCCGCCATCGGAAAAGGTTTTGCCATTGGCTCAGCCGCACTGACTGCCCTTGCATTGTTTGGGGCCTACATGACAGCAGCCAATATCTCCTCAATCGATGTTACAAAATCAAATGTGATCGCAGCAGTATTTATCGGGGCATTGATGCCTTATGTATTCTCTGCCCTAACAATCAAAGCGGTTAGTGATGCTGCACGCTCCATGATTGAAGAAGTAAGGCACCAGTTCAAAACCATTGCCCCGCTCAATAAAGCCTTGGCCGTAATGAAGAAAAATGAAAACATAGCGGTTGACAAATGGAGCAAGGAAGATGTTGCAGTACTAAACGCTGCTGAAGGTACGCCCGACTATGGGCGCTGTGTGACCATCTCAACGAAGGCTGCCCTGCGCGAGATGATCTTGCCTGGCATCATCGCAGTTACCATACCTGTTCTTGTTGGTCTGCTGTTGGGTGCAACACCCGAAGCCAGAGCCGAATCACTTGGCGGATTGCTCGCAGGAGTAACCGTATCGGGTGTTTTGCTAGCAATCCTGCAGTCTAACGCAGGTGGTTCATGGGATAATGCAAAAAAACTCATTGAGAAAGGCCTTACCCACAATGGCGAACTCCATGGTAAAGGTTCCGAAGCGCACAAAGCATCAGTTGTTGGTGATACCGTAGGTGACCCACTGAAAGACACCTCCGGCCCCTCTTTGAATATCCTTCTAAAACTCGTTTCCATCGTGGCACTCGTTCTTGCAGGATCTGCGTTCTAATCGATAAAATCATAACCAAAACAACCTATAAAAGGCTGTCTCTGTTTTGAGGCAGCCTTTTTTAGGTCAAAAACTTATCTTTGCGAAAAAAACACCAATGACAATGACAATGACCAATGACAAGGCAAGGCCCATAATGACAAGGCGAAGCCCAAATGACAGGGCGAAGCCCATAATGACAGGGCAAAGCCCAAATGACAGGACGAAGCCCAAATGACAGGGCGAAGCCCAAATGACAGGTCGAAGCCCAAATGACAGGGCGAAGCCCATAATGACCAATGATATGCATACAAAACCTGCGCTGCTGATGGCGCCCTTCAGGGGGATTACCCATAAATCGTGGCGAAATGCTTTTGCCAGACACATTGGTGGCTTTGATGAAATGTTTGCGCCATTCATTAGCGGTGCAGGTGTTACAAAGATCCATCCTGATAAGCTGGTTGATGTAGTGCCCTTGAATGACAACCTCATACCAACGGTGCCACAGATTATCGGCATTGACGCTGATGAGATCATCCTGCTGGGCACCACACTGGCAGATCTCGGTTTTGAGGAGCTGAACTGGAATCTGGGCTGTCCGTTTGCGCGAATCGCCAACAAAAAAAGAGGCTGCGGATTGCTTCCATACCCGGAGATCCTCAATGAAATCCTGGACAAGGTATTCGGGAGTGTTAAAATTAATCTTTCCATAAAAACACGTCTTGGATATCATGTGCCGGATGAAATATTATCTGTTATACCCATTCTAAACCAATACCCGGTTCACCGGGTCATCCTCCACCCGCGTACCGGCAAACAAGGATACCGTGGAAAGGCCAACCCGGAAGGCTATGGCAGGGCCTTACAACTCATAAACCATCCACTCATCTATAATGGAGATATATACAACCTAAGCCAGTTCAGGAAATTACAAATGCTGTTCCCCGGGCAAAAATCCTGGATGTTGGGTCGTGGAGCACTGATCAACCCCTTTCTTCCAAAAGAGATTAAGGGCTTTGTACTTACTGATGAAGAAAAACGCAAACCAATGATCTCTTTCCATTTTGAGCTGTGGCACAGGGCCTGGGAAACACAAAAACACGAAAGCCGCACATTGGGTGCCATGAAGGCGATCTGGCACTACATGGCCGGAACGTTTGCCAACGGCAGGGAAGTGTTTAGGCGAATCAAAAGGGCAAAAAATCGCGAAACATACCTGGATGCCGTTGACTTCGCCATGGAACAGGAGTTCGCAGGTGAAGCAGATCTGGAAAAATACTTCTTTCAACTTACCAAAGTTGGTTAACTGATTTAAAAGAAATAATTTTCCCGTTTCTTGTCTATCTGAAAAAAATCACCTTATTTTACAGCCAATTTGTTGGCTGTTGGCTTTAAGGAATCAGCAGTCAGAAACCAGGAATTAGCAATTAACAACCAAATGACATACTCCACCAGGCGCCCAAGGCTTATCGAAGCCCTTATCCCCGTCATATTTCTCACCGTATTGATTTCCATCAATGTGTTTATTTTTGGGGATGATGCTTTGGGTGGTTCCAATCAAATGGTGCTGATACTCTCGGCGGCCCTTGCTGCCATTGTAGCCATAAGGCTGGGTCACAAGTATGAAACACTGCACAAAGGCATCGTAAATGCCATTGGCTCAGCGATGTCAGCCATTCTTATACTGTTGCTGATTGGCGCACTGGCAGGTACCTGGTTGCTGAGCGGCATTGTTCCGTCGATGATCTATTACGGGTTACAAATACTAAACCCAACCATTTTCCTGGTAGCTGCATGCATTGTGAGTGCCATCGTATCACTGGCCACAGGCAGTAGCTGGAGCACAGTCGCTACACTTGGTGTGGCCTTGCTTGGCATCGGCCGCACACTGGGCATCCCGGAGGGAATTATTGGTGGTGCCATCATTTCAGGAGCCTACTTTGGCGATAAGATGTCGCCGCTATCCGACACCACCAACCTGGCCCCGGCCATGGCCGGAACCGACCTGTTCACACACATTCGCTATATGGCATGGACAACAGTGCCGTCCATCAGCATAGCCCTCATAATCTTCATGCTGATAGGCTTATTCCGTTCACAGGATGGCACCATCAACGATATTGAGCCAGTTTTGGCAGCAATTGATGGTACGTTTAAGGTAACACCCTGGCTTTTCCTTGTACCCGCCCTAGTCATCACCCTCATTGTCAGAAAAGTACCTGCCCTGCCTGCCCTGCTTGCCGGCACCCTGGCAGGAGCTGCCTTTGCACTTGTCTTCCAGCCGCACATCATCGAACATGTAAGCGGCATCGACGACAACTTTGCAGTTGCTGCTTACGTTGCAATCATGCAATCCATGTACACTGACATCTCTGTCACCACAGATCATTCCATGGTGAACAGCCTGCTTGAGACCGGCGGCATGAGCGGCATGCTCAATACCGTGTGGCTCATCATCTGTGCGATGATATTCGGGGGCATCATGGAGTCAAGCGGACTGTTGCGCCGCATTACGGAATCGGTGATCAAGCTGGCTCACAACACAGGCTCACTTGTAGCATCAACGGCAGGTACATGCATCTTCTTCAATATAACTGCCAGCGACCAGTACCTGGCCATTGTAGTACCCGGCCGCATGTTTGCCGACACATACAGGGAACGCGGTTTAAGTCCGCAAAACCTCAGCCGCACACTCGAAGACAGCGGAACCGTAACATCCGTCCTCGTGCCCTGGAACACCTGCGGCGCCACGCAAGCAAGCGTACTCGGCGTGCCAACGCTCACCTTCCTGCCTTACGCCTTCTTCAACCTCATCAGCCCCTTCATGACCGTGCTGTTTGCCTATCTTAACATTCGGATCTCGCGAATAGGAAAAAACAAAGAGGAGGATAACACAGTTGATCAAGAAGAGTAAAAACAGGGTCATTATGCCAGCCTGTGTGAGGCATGCTTACATTGATCTTACATGCGATCATAAATCTCAATCAACTTCTTTTCTTCATTTTCCCAGCAAAGCTCTTTGGCGGCTTCCAGGCAGTTTTCTTGCCATTGCTTAAATCGGACGCGATCATCGAGCATGGCCTGAATGCTCTTTGCAATATGGGCAGGCTCGTGGCTTTCAATAAGAAAACCGGTATTGTATTTTTTTATGATCGCGGCAACTTCCGGAAGGTTTGAAGCCAGTTGCGGCGTGCCAGCCATGATATAATCGAACAGCTTGTTAGGCAAACTGTAACGGTAATTCAGGTTGGTGTCCTTATCAAGGGAAACGCCGATTGTGGCGTACCGCGTATATTCATAAAGAAGGTCGTGTACCATTCGGTCAAAAAACTGAACACACCCTGAAAGCCCTTGCTGCCCGGCCATCTCTTTGAGCTTCGGCAACACATCCCCCGATCCAATGATCACCAGCAAAACATTTTTAAGTCCAAATTGTGGCATCATGGCCAGCAGCAGTTCTTCAGCTCCGCGATCAACGTTAATCCCCGAGCCTTGCAGCAAAATGATATCCTTGCCGGGAGGAAGGCTCAGTTCGTCTGCAGGCAAACAGGCTCCAGGCTTCCTGTAAGGTGGGATGTTGCGGATCACTGCAATCTTTTTGCCGTATTCCTTTTCATATAGAGATGCGATAGATTGATTGACCGTGATGATGGTTTTTTGCCTTGGAAACAGCAATTGCTCAAGTTTTTTCCAGAAACGAAACACGGCTGGCCGGCTTACAATCTCAGGGCCGCCGCAGAAATATTCGTGGCTGTCATAAATGAGTGGCTTCTTTTTAAGAAAAGCGGTGAGATGACATGCCAGTAAAGTGTCGAGGTCATTGCTCACGAGTAAGTTAAACCTGCTGAACAACAATACGAAGAACAATTTAAGGTTGTATTCTGCGTAAAACAGGAACTTCTTATGAAAAAGCAAAGGGATCCTCTTTATTGAAGCATACGACGGCGCAAATGGTTTGCTGCAAGGGCGTTTTACTCCAATGATCGTTACCCCATAACCCAGTTTATTTAGGGTTCGGGCGGCCTTGTTCACACGCTGATCTGTATGAATGTCATTCGTGACTGCTAAGATGGCCTGTTTCATTGATACTTGTGTCTGCTGCAGCAGAATCAACTTCTTGCGGAAGCTCTGACAACCTGCCACCTTCACATTTAAAAATCCGGGCTGGAAACTTCCTGAACAAGCTGTAATCGTGCGTAGCCATCAAAACGGCCCTGCCTGTGGTACTGATGTCAAACATCAGCTCCATGATGCCTTCGCTGGTTTCCGGGTCAAGGTTGCCGGTTGGTTCATCAGCCAGGATGATGTCCGGATCATTGATCAGGGCACGGGCGATCACTACCCGCTGTTGCTCGCCACCAGACAGCTGATGGGGCATCTTAAAGCCCTTGGTCTGCAGGCCGACTTTCTCAAGCACATCTTCCATGCGCTCCTCCATCGCAAGCTTGTCGCGCCAGCCGGTAGCCCTCATTACGAAAAAGATGTTTTCCTTTACGGATCTGTCATTCAGAAGCTGAAAATCCTGGAATACAATGCCGATCTTGCGTCGCAAAAAAGGTATTTCCTTGTCCTTGATACCCAAAAGCTCAGTGCCGGCAACCCTCCCAAAGCCATCCACCATGGGCAAGTCAGCATATAAGATTTTTAAAAGGCTGCTCTTCCCTGATCCTGTCCGGCCGATCAAATAGCAGAACTGTCCGCGTTCAATCTGCAGGCTAACATCCGAAAGCACCAGGATGTTTTTCTGAAAAACAGAAACATTCTGTAATTCGATGATGGTGTCAAAAGCCATAATAAAAAAAGTTGTTAGTCATCGTAATGAAACCTGCATTTCGCAATCAATATTTCATTTTGCCTGACTTTGTATAAATCTTCCCACGATTCCTCAACAAAAAGATATTTCATTGCTCAATAAGATCTTTGCTAAAACTATTACCTTGGTTCAACTTTTCAATGGCTGCATCAAGTCTTTGCTCGTTTTTCAGGGAAGACAGCTCATGTCTTGTTGCTTCCAGCGAAACATATTCTTCCAGAGACATTATCACAAGCCCACTACCCTTCCCCCGTTTGATAATCAAGGTATCAAAGTTTTCCGCTTCACTGTCCAGGTATTTCTTACTATTACTCCTGAAATCAGAAATTGTTGTCGTTTGCATAGCTATTATTTTTGTACACCTATATGTACTAAAATAATAATTCTTTATTCAGAAACTATAATAAGCAGAAAACCCCCACTCCCGGGATTTACTTCAATCCGCTCCTGATGAGGAAGGGTTCTATCGAAGGTTCTTCACCGCGGAACTCAATGTATGCGTCCATTCCGCTTCTCAGTGCATTTTCGGCCAGGATATATTTGCGGAACCTTTCGGCCAGCTCCTGGTTAAAGAGATCACCTGAATCTTTAAAGGCCATGAACGCATCGGCATCCAGAACGCCTGCCCAGCGATACACATAATAGCCTGCTGCATAACCGGTGCCAAATATGTGTCCAAAGTATGTGGTACGGTAGCGTGGCTTGATCTCCTGGATCAGGCCCATATTCCTCAGTGAAGTTTCTTCAAAGGCACGCACATCAATATCCCCAACGTGTTCCGCTGTGTGCCAATCCATATCGAGAATGGCAGCGGCAATATATTCGGCATTAATGAAGCCCTGATTAAAATATTCGGCGTTACGCATTTTTTGCTGCAGGTATTCGGGCATCGGCTCGCCGGTTTCAAAATGTAGCGCGTATTCATTCAGCAGTGCTGGTTCGGCAGCCCAGTTTTCCAGTATCTGAGAAGGAAGTTCAACGAAATCTCTGGGCACGGAGCGGCTTGTCCGGCGATAACGTCCATCTGCGAAGAAATTATGCAGCGCGTGGCCAAACTCATGGAAGTAGGTAGTGGTTTCGTCCCAGCTCAGCAGGGCTGGTTTATCACCAGAGGGGCGGCTAAAATTCATAACAATGGTAACAATGGGATAGATCTTTTCGCCATCTTCATAGGCTCCGGAGCGGTAAGTGCCGCACCAGGCACCGCCACGTTTGCCCGGACGTGGATGCGGATCAATGTACAAAATACCCAAATGGCTGCCATCTCTGTCAAGAACCTCATAGGCTTCCACTTCTTCGTGATAGACGGGCACTTCCGGGCGTGCTTCAAAAGTGAGTCCGAAAAGCTTGTTGGCCAGCAGAAAATTTCCTTTTTTAACATTTTCAATGGCAAAATAAGGTCTTAATTCCGCTTCATCCAGATCGTACTTTTCCTTGCGCAGCTTTTCGGCATAAAACCACCAGTCCCAGGGTTCAAGCTTGAAGTTGCCGCCTTCGCGGTCAATCATGACCTGCATTTCGTCGCGTTCACGCTTTGCCAAAGCCAGAGCAGGCTCCCATATCTCAAACAAAAAGTCATATACGTTTTTTGGGTTCTCAGCCATTTGTATGTCTTGAAAATACTCGGCATAGTTGTTAAAGCCCAACAGGCGCGACATTTCCTGGCGCAACTGCATTAGCTCGGCAAACAAATCTTTGTTATCGTGTTCATTGTCGTTATCGCCGCGCATAAAATAAGCTGTAAATACTTTTTCGCGCAGGTCTCTCCTTTCGGAATGCTGCAGGAAGGGTATCCAGCTTGGGTTATGAAGGGTAACAATTCCTAATGCATCAACCCCGGCCTTTTCGGCAGCATCGGCGGCGGCGGCACGCACACTGGCCGGCAGACCTGCAAGGTCGTCTTCCGTTTCAAGCTTCAGCTGAAAGGCATTGGTTTCTGCCAGCTGGTTCTCACCCAGTTGCAATGAAACCATTGACATGCGTTCGCTCAGCTCTGACAGTTTTTGCCGCTTTTCTTCCGGAAGGGCAGCTCCGCTGCGTTCGAAATCACGATAGTATTGCTCCACTACACGCATCTGCTCGAGATCGAGGTCCAGCTCATTGCGTTGTTCATAGACAGCATGTATGCGTTCAAACAGATCCTGATTCATGCGGATGCTGGTGCTGTGGGCAGATAGCAATGGAGTTGATTCCCGCGCAATCTCCTGCAAGCGGGGATTGGTTTCAGCACTTCGCAAATTGCCGAAAACCAGGCTTACACGACTCAGCAAGCTACCTGCCTGGTCATAAGCCACAATTGTGTTTTCAAATGTGGGTGGTTCCGGGTTATTAACAATTGCATCAATCTCAGCCTGGTGCTGACGGATACCCTCCTCGATGGCAGGCAAAAAATGCTCATCATCAATGCGATCAAAAGGAGGTGCATCAAAAGGAGTGTTGTAATCCGTCAATAACGGATTTCGCTGCTGATCAGCACAACTGGCAAACATCATAACAATTGGAATTAGAAATAAGAAGAATTTGTTCATGACTTTAGAGTTTAAGGTTTATGGTTAGGAGTTCAGAGTTTTGGATTCATGTTTTATGTTGGTTGGTTTAGGGATTTGCTTAGGTTCAGAATCGCAAAAATACAAATTTGTATTGCAACTAACGGTATAGCTTGGCAATTCTTTTGTTAAACAGCGCAAAAAGGCCCAATATCACGCCCCACTGGAGCAATACGGTCATCAGGCTAAAGGGGCGAAAAGGGTTGTACCAGGCCTCCGGGTCAAAGGAGGTGATAGAGAGCCACATCCACCAAAGCAGGAGGATAATGCCGGCTGCCGGAACAAAGAAGCGGATTAGTGCATCCCACCATTTCCCGGGAAACCAATCGCCGGGAGCAAATTCTGTTTCTGCTTTCAAACGTGTCAACCCATATCGTATGCCGAATGCGGCGATAAACACACCAGAGATCATTAGTCCGAGGCCCCAGACGAAATCCTGGTTGCTGAGTATGTCAAGACTGATGGCCGATGGGATACCCAGCAGGTAAACAAAGGACACAATGATCAGAACCGCCTTGTTTCGTTTTACACCCCTGTCAACCAGCGCCCTGGTAGATAGTTCCAGCATCGACATCAGAGAAGAGAATCCGGCACAGGCAAGTCCGAGGAAAAAGAATACCGCCAGGATGCTTCCACCCCCCATCTTTTCAAACAATTGAGGCATCCATATGAAAGTAAGTCCTGTAGAAGCCGGACCACTGGTTTTCATTACTTCAAGCACTTCGGCATTAGCATATCCGTAACCATACTGCAGTACCGAAAAAACGGTACCAAATATCATGATGGCCATCAATATGGATATGATATTGTTACCCAAACCGGTGATAAAGGCATTCTTTACAGTACCATGCCTGGCGTGCATATATGCGGCATAGGACAGGAAGAGGCCCCAGCCGGCGCCGGTATCCCAGGCATTCTGTGTCAGCGCTTGCAGCCATATCTCAGGTGTTTGCAACTGTGCCCATTCAACGCGAAAAAGGTATGCGATGCCAGCACCTGAACCGGGCAGGGTAAAAGCCCTGATCACTGCAGCAAAAATGATAAGGATTAGCAAGGGTATGAGCACCTTATTGACCTTCTCAATCGATTTCACTCCCTTCCAGATAGCAAAAGCACCGGCAGCCACAGCCATAAGATGCATTGCAAAAGGCCAGTAAGAGGCCTGAAAACTGTCCCATATAAGCACAGACGAAACATTATCTGCAGGAAGAGAGAAAAAAAGCATCTGAAAGAAATAATAAAGAGACCAGCCGACGATCACAGCGTAAAAGAAACCGATGGCAGTTGCCACGAATGCCACAAAAGCTCCCATCCAGGCAAAGCGACGCCCCATTCCCTTAACAAATGAGCCAATCACCCCGAAACGGAACCTGCGGCCAATCATGTATTCAGCAATGATCAGGGGTACGCTCCACAACAACAAAAAAAGCACCCAGGCCAGGATAAGCGCACCGGCACCTTCGTCACCGCCGCTCTGTGCCGCTATCCGCGGAAAGCGCCAGATGTTGCCCGTACCTACTGCGATGCCCAGTGCGCTGAGCAGCAAGCCGGCGCGGGTTCCAAAACGTTGATTAACGGAGGTATCTTCTGAATGCATCCTAATTCATGAGTTTCAGATCAGAACATCAAAGATAAAAACAAATCCGGTTTTATAATAATTTGTGCTATCTGGAATTGTTATGCTGCAATACGCCGAAAGCGTCAAAGCTTTTTCGGGTAGTAAAATACAAAGCCAGACTAACGCTTAATGCAACAGAAGAAAATATCACAAGCATGATGGCAACCTGGTACTTTATGGCCACATCCGGAGAGGCGCCACCAAGTATCTGACCCGTCATCATGCCAGGCAAAAAAACTACACCCATCGTAGCCATGTTGGCCAGGAATGGCCGCAGGGCCGCCAGAACCGACTCACGGAGAAATGGTTGCAAAGCCTCCTGCTGGCTGGCACCAAGCGATAGTAAGTAATGATAGCGTTTTTTCTCTTTTCGCAAGCCTTCATAATAGCGTGAAATGCCAATAATTACACTATTCAGGGAATTGCCGAGCAACATGCCACCAGCCACCACCAATAGCTGGGCACTGAAAATATTCGCAGGATTCACGATCACGACCAGGAAGAACATCAGCGAAAAGCCTGCACCCACGAAATATGCCCCAAATACGGGTACAAAAAACTTCTTTAACGTCAGTCCGCTGTTCACAATTGAAGAAATGGATGCAAATACGATCATCATCAAAGCCCAGCCAATGTTAATCAAGGTGTTATCCCATTCAAACAAGTAAATCAGTAAAATGGATACAAGGAATAACTGGGATGTCATACGGCCAACGGATATGAACAGCTGCCTGATGATACCCATGCGCAGGAGCAAAGACATCAGTACAGGTATCAGTAATAGGCTGAAACCCAAAAACAATCGCAACAAGCTTATATCAGGAGCAGCTTCCATAAAGTTAAAGTTGAAAGGTTTTAATTCCCTTGTGATGCCACACATTGTCATGTGAAACTATGACAAGTGTTGTATCATTGAGCGAAAGAAAGTATTCCACAACCCTTTCCTTCATTTTTTGATCCAGCGCACTCGTGATCTCATCAAGCAGGTATACTGGGCGGTGAAGCAACAAAGCGGTGATGATGGCTACACGCTGCAGTTCACCTCCGGAAAGGTCTTCGAGGGGTTGGTCCAGCATATCGGGCTGCAGACCAAACTCTTTCATCAAAGTTTCAGTTTTTGCACGTTCATAATGCAAGCCGCGATTGCGCCTGAACCGCAACACCTCTTTGATAAATCCCTCAACGACACCCTGCCCGAGCGACATGTCCTGGCTCACATACGCCATCTTGCCGCGAAGCGACCAGACATTGAAACTATCCATAATCTGGCCATCAATACGCACAAAGCCTTTTTCTGGTTGTTCCAGTCCAAGTATCAAGCGCAGGATGCTCGTTTTACCGGTTCCTGACTCACCGCTAATGAGCAATTTTCCGCCTTTTGGCACAGAAAGCTCCAGGTTCTCAAACAGACTTTGAGAATTATAGCGCAGGCATATATTGCGTAATTCGATCATGAGTCCAAAAATAGGTAAAATAATCACGATCTTTCTTATGCAGTGTTCATCCTTGAAATTTTTTGTAGTTTTGGAAGCGGAAGAAAGAAGGATGCTCGAAGGATCCGGTTGGGCATTGGAGAATCTTCGCTGACGCTCTTATGTAACTTGTTTTTGAAGTTATTCGATCTCGGGCTGTATTTTGCTCATACTGAGGGACTACTAATGACAAGAGACTATGAACCCGCAACCATAAACCTTTAACAGATGAAACGCCCATGCAGGATTATTGACACACAGGGGGATGATTATCCAAGATGGATAGTGGAGGTTAGAAGTTGGAGGATAGAGGTTGGAAAAAAATCTAACTTCTAACTTCTAATATCTAACATCCAATCGCTATCTTAGGAGCAAATACAAGCCGCAGACATACAGTTACTTACAAAAATACAAACACATGAAACGCATATCAACATTTATTTTAGTTTTTTTCCTTGCAGCGCAAATTTTTGCACAACCTTCAGGGAATTATGGAAACAATGACAGTAACGTGCTAATTAAGGCACTGCACGCCGTTTCCGAACAAGATATTACTGACTGGATGCACGTGATGATATCGCCGGAGATGCGCGGACGCCTCGCTGGTGACATCGGCTACGACATGGCCGCAGAATGGGCAGCCGGGCTGTTTTCTGAATGGGGCCTGCAACCCTTCTTTTCCGAAAAAGGTTACTTCCAGGAATTTGATCAGTCATACACGCTCGTCAAAGACAAGGGCAGTCTGGAGGTGCATCTCCCCATTAAAGCCCAGGCAGGAGACCGCGAAATTACTTACACCATCAACCAAACATTCAACTATGGCGATGATTACTGGCCCTGGGGCATTTCCGGCAGCGGCGAAATCACTGCAGAGGTCGTATATGCTGGTCACGGACTCACTGTGCCTGAGCTGGGCTACGATGATTATGCAGGCATCGATGTGGAAGACAAAATCGTGATCGTGGAACTGGGTATTCCTTACAGTGGCAATAATCAGGACAGTCTTATGATGTGGGCACCTTACGTGGATCATTCCAACAAGGTGAAATTTGCTCTTGAAAATGGAGCAGCCGGTTTGCTTTTTGCCTACCACGTGGCAAGTCCACGGCCTACTGTCGATGAAAACTTTTTATTCCTTGCCGTCACCGACGAGGTCGTTAACACGCTACTCGCAGGCACAGGAAAAGAATTGGATGAGGTAAGAGAGCATATCAAAACCACATTAACTCCCAAGTCATTCAACACTGGCAATAAAGCTACAATGGCGCTCACCACTGAATATTTTCCCGATGGCAGAACATCCAACGTGGTAGCCATGATAGAAGGCACTGACCCTGTTTTAAAAAACGAATATATGATCATCGGAGCCCACCTGGATCACCTGGGCATGATGCCGGTATTGTTCCCGGGAGCCCTCGATAATGCATCCGGGTCTGCCCTGGCCCTGGGCGTAGCCAAAGCGCTTGCCACCGCAGAGGTGGAGCTTAAAAGAAGCCTCATCATCATCTTATTTGGTGCTGAAGAAGTGGGGCTCGTCGGTGCCAGGCATTTTGTTAACAACTGGCCTTATGACAAAGACCAGATCAAGCTGATGATCAACCTCGACATGGTTGGTCGCGGCGACTCCTTTTTTGCTGTCACTGCCGACATATGGGACGAACTGCTGGATGTGCTGCAGGAAAACAATGAACGATGGGTACACAGGCAATTCATGACACGAAGTAGTCCGTGGCAACCCCCAATCCGTCCGCGAACCGACGGCATGGTCTTCTACATGGAAAAAATACCGGCCATCACCTTCGGCACCAGGGGCGCAACCAGCCGCGCACTTTACCACGTTCCCGAAGACACCATGGATCAAATAGAAGTGGAGATTATGCGCGACGTCGTAAAGCTGCTTACAATGTCAATGATAGAGTTTGGGAACAGATGAAGTTAATGTGCAAATTTGTAGATGTGCAAATGAGCAGATTTGAGGTGAGTGGTTGAGTTTAGTATTTGGAGGGTGGAAGATCGATTCTTGGAGATTCATCGCTAACGCTCAGAATGACAGGAGGCACCGAACCATAAATCAGTAACCATGAACCCGTAACCATAAACCGTTAATATGCGCGAATACCACGAAGGACAAAACATACCGGATGGCAACCCTGACAACGACGGGATAGACCGCCGTTGCTTTCTGAAGAAGGG